>JAFAZZ010000093.1 GCA_019239375.1 Solirubrobacterales bacterium
GCCTGCCGCCACACCGCCAGCCACCCCGCCGGCTCGCCAGTTCCCACGTCACAGGCGTCGGCCGCGGCCTCAGCGCCGTCCGGGCGCTCGCTCAGCAGCGCCAGCCACGCGCGGGCAGCGCTCACGCCGTCGGCGCCGCGAAGTCGGGGCGCAGGCGTCGCGTCGCCTCGCGGAGATCGCGGACGAGGTCATCCAGGGTCGGGCGACCCCAGAACCAGTAGCCGTCGTATTCAGAGACGACGGTGAGGTCAGGGAACAGCACAAACACTCGCGGAACATAGGGATCGTGGTAGGTGTCGGTCGTTTCGCGCAGCGCCAGCTCGCGCTGGACCCGGCGTTCCTCGTCGCAGAGAAACGTCCACCGTGCCCCCAGTCCGTCGCGGTACGCCGCGTTGACCGCCGGCGGGTCGACCGACAGCGACACCAGGCGCGCGTAGCCAACCTCCAGCTCGTCCTGCAGCGCCACCAGACGCCGAAAGAAGCGCTGCTCCTTGGGGCACCAGTGCCCGCGGAAGGTCTGGAGTACCAGCGGATCTTCCCCGGCCAACTCACTCAGCGAGCGCAGATCACCGGACTGATCGGGCAGGGTCACATTCGGCAGAGAGGTTCGTGTGGCGGTCATACCCATGAGTGTCGGTCTGGCGACCGGATCTTTCTGTGTCGAGTAAGACCTTGCGTCCCAGCAGCCACCCACAGCCAAGCGATTGGTCACAAGCGAGAAGGAGCAAGCCATGGGTCTGTCCTGGCAGCAGGGGCCTCTTGGGCGCCACCCCACCGGCCATCTCTTCGTCCCAGATGGGCCTACACCCGCACGGCTGCTGTTCATCGAGCCGCTGCGGCGGCGGATGAGCGTGCGGTTCGCCGGCCGGAGGATCGCCCTGAGCGACGCGGTCATCCTCCTCCACGAGCCGGCTCGGTACCCGGTGGCCTATTTTCCCGTTCCCGACATCGACCCTGGCGCGCTCGAGCCCGGCGGCCGGATGACCGAGCACCCAGACCTCGGCCCAACCCGGTGGTTCACCGTCCGCGCGGGGGGCAGCGCCGCGCCTCGCGGCGCATGGCGGCACATTGACCCACCCGCCGGCGCCCAGGCGTTGCGTGAGACCGTGGCCTTCGCCTGGCGGGCGATGGACGCATTCTTGGAGGAGGACGAGCGGATCCTCGGCCACGCCGCCGACTCCTACCACCGCATCGACATCCGGGCCAGCCGACGGCACCTCGTCGTCACCCACGCCGGACGCGTCGTGGCTGATACGACCGCGCCGCTGGTCCTATACGAGTCGGGGTTCGCGCCGCGCTGGTACGTCCCGCGGGCCGATACCAACCCCGGTGCGCTCACGCCCGTTGATGGCCAGACGTTCTGCCCCTACAAAGGCGTGGCTTCCTACTACGACGTGCACGGCTCCTCCCGCGCGGCTTGGAGCTATCCCAACGCCTACCCCGAGGTGGTTCGAATCGCGGACATGGTCTGCTTCGAACCCGACCGCGTGCACATCGCCCTCGATGGCGAGCGGCTGCACCCCGCCCCCGGACAGGCCGTCGTCGCGCACGGGATCGACCGCGACCTCAGCCCGGGCGAAGCCAGAACCCCGGCGCCAGGCCGCCCGCCATGGTCATGAGCCCCTGGGCGGCCAAGGCAGAGTTGCTGGGTACCGACGAGCGGCATCGATGCCGACGATCAAGCCGGCTGACCGCTGCTCTCGGGAAGACGGAAGAGACCCGCGCGCGGGCCTCGGATGACACACCTGCTGTCGGGCATCTGGCATGAGAGCGGCCGGGGCGACGCTTTGTGGTGTCGGAGCCTGCGCGGATGGTCCGTCGCCGCCTTCCACGGATGCCTCAGGCGGCGACCGCCCGTCAGCTCGGCGGACACGTCCCACAGCCGCTCGGCGTCGATCGTGTTGCGGGCGCGCCGCGACGGCGTCTCCCGCACGGGGTGTCCGACGGTGACGAAGCGCGGTCCGCAGAACTCGCCGCCTTCGACGTCTGGCGCCATCGCGGCGCGCAGCATCGGCAGCGCGCCGAGCGACACCGACTGGACGCCGCGCTGCGTGTTCAGGTAGAACAAGTCGAGCTCGTGGACCGGCGTACGCAGTACCGGCGTCTGTCCCGTGGAGCGTCGGGGTGACGGCCGAAATGGCTTCCGGGACGGCAGGCCGCACGCATACAATCCGCTGGTGACGGCTGGGCCTGACACGTCCGGGGCGCGCGATCAGACGGCTGTCGCTGCCGGACCGGTCGGCGAGGCGCAGCGGATCAGCGCCGCGTTGGCGGCCGGCGGCGCCCGTCGGGACGAGACGCTGGCCCGCCTGCATGCAGGCCTGTTGCGAGTGGCGCGCCACGAGCTGTCGCGCCGGCGCGGACTGCTCGGCGACGTCTCCGGGCCAGAGCTGGACGACCTCGCCACGCAGGCCGCGGGGGACGCGCTGGTCAGCATCATCGCGAAGCTTGGCGAGTTCCGAGGTGAGAGCCGGCTGACGACCTGGGCCTACAAGTTCGTCGTGTTTGAGGTGTCGGGCAAGGTGGCGCGGCATCGCTGGCGACGTCAACCGCCCGCAGAATCGAAGATGACGTTCGACGGGTTGCCCGATCGGATCTCGGCCTCGCCCGGAGCGACCGCTGAGGCGCGCGAGCGCATTCGTGTCCTCAGCCGGGCCATCCGCGAGGACCTGACCGAGCGCCAGCGCCAGGTCTTCGCCGCGGTGGCGCTCAACGACGTGCCGATCGACGAACTCGCGCTGCAGCTCGGGTCCAACCGCAACGCCATCTACAAGAATCTGTTTGATGCCCGGCGGCGGCTCCGGCTCAGCCTTGCCGCCGCCGGCTATCCCGTGGGGGACGAGAAATGAACGAGCTCGAGCGGCTGCTGCTGGCCGACCCTCGCGATCCGGGCTGCGACGCCGCCATGCCGATCCTTGACCAGTATGTCGAGCTCGAGCTCGACGGGGCCGATCCGGCGGCGCGGTTTCTCGCTACCGCCGTGCATCTGCGCAGCTGCCCGGCCTGCCGCGCCGACCACGACGGCCTGCTCGAGGCGGCCCGCCGATTCTCCGACGCCCAACTGGGGGGATGAGCTCCCGCTGAGCGACCACCTGTCTCCCCGGCGGGTCGGCCGCCGAGGAGACGGAGGGTCGGCGACGGGGTGCGGTTCAGCTGGCGCCGAGGCCGATGCTTCCGGCTGGAACCGGCACCTCGGTCACCTGAGCCAGCTGCCCGGCGGCGGTGACGCGATAGCCGATGATCTCGCTCAGGCCGTTGGCGAGCACGTACAGATACTCGCCGCCCGCCGCGGCCATGTCGAGCGGATGCGCGCCAGGGGAGATGACGGTGGTGCCGGTCAACGACAGCGCTCCGTCTGACGAGACGGCAAAACGGCCGATCGAGCCGCTCCCGGCGTTGTCGGTATAGGCGTAACTGGCCACGGCCGCCAGCCAACACGCGGCGGCCTGACCCGAGCTGACCGGAGGACCGTTCGGGGTCAGCGCGCCGATATCGGAGACGTCATAGGAGCTGGCGCCGCTTGAGGTTCCGAGTGCGGCGTTGGAGAACAGCACGTGGCCCGCCGGGTCAACGTCGAACCCGAAGGGTCCGCCCGCGTCCGCCGGAACGGTGGCCGCCGGTTGCGCGGCGCCGTCAGGCCCGATGGTGAATGTCTGGATCACATTGACGGGAGCGCGCTCGTCGACGATGAGGACCCGGCCGTCACGGCTGAACTGGATCTGGGAGTCCGTGGCGGTGCCCGCGGCGGCGAGCGCCTGGGTTGATCCGGCGATCGGAATGAGACCCAGCCGCCGCGTCAGCCAGAACCCGGAGATCGTTCCCGAACCGGCGTTCATGACGTACACCAGGTGCCCGTGGATCGTCACGCTGGTGGGATCCGCGCCGGCCGCCGAGACCGGCGCACCCGCCTGGAGCAAGCGGCTCCCGCGCCAGGCGAGGGCCGAGACCGAGTTGCTGCCGGCGTTGACGACCAGCACCACCCGGCCGGAGTCCGAGACGACGACGCTGTGACCAGAACCGAGGCCGGCGCCGGACCCGTTCCCGCCCGTCGGGAGGGAGCCCGCCGGCGACAGCTGCCCGTCGGCCTGCCGCCGGTAGACGAGCACGGCATTTCCGGTTGTCGCATTAGTCTGGGAGTACACCGCGGTGGCGGTCGGCGCCCGACCGGGCCAGGGCCCGCGAGCCTCCGCCGACGCCGCCGGCGCGGTTGTGACCACAGCCAGCCCACCCGCGATCGCAATAGCCGCCAAACGTGTGATGAAACGTGATGCCGCCCGTAACAAGACCCACCTCCTAATTGACTTATGACGTTGCCCCGTTGGCCGCGCCGGCGGCGGCGCCCTTACGGGGTGGGTGCGGCGTTCACCAAATCGTCACTACTTCCGCGATGCCTGAGGTAGGACACCCCCTCGTGCAGACGCTGAGTCCGTGACGCGGCCCGATCGGCCACTTCGCCGTCGAGGACTCGCTGAACGAGACCGTCAACGCGATCTTCCGCGCTGGAGGCGATCGGACAGACCCTTGCCGGCGGTAGGCCCACGACGATCACGCAAAATTGCCTGCATTCGTCTGACTTTCCGTAGCGGCAAGTCATATGCTAACTTTCCAGTATGGAAAATCAGTCGTCGGGTTCGGTCGCTCGTGACGCGGCCCAAGCGCAGCTACGGGCCGCCCGCCAGGCCCACGACGCATCGGTTCGTCGTGCGATCGCCCCAGCGGGGTTCATCCTCGCGTTGAGCGTCTTCTGCGGAGCGCAGACGATCGCGCCCGCGTACAAGGGACCGGGAAACGTGGTGAGCATCATCGCGGTCGTGTGGGTCCTGGCTGAGCTTCTGAAGATGTCCGCCCATAACCAGTGGCGTCCGCTGCGTTCATGGCCGAAGCCAAGGTGGGGCGTCATCGAAGTGACGCTCATCTCCGTTGCGGTGGTCGTCGGCGGCGCGATCGGCCCCCATCTACTCGCCAGCCACAGCAATGCGGCGCCTGCGAGCTGGGGGGCTGGCGCAGCCGTGACTGTGGTCGTTGCGGTCTGCCTGTTCGCCGCGAAGGCTTCCTATCGGCGTCGAGCATCTCGGGCGTGGCAGCGGTGAGCCAAGCGGCGTTCGACGAGCTGATCCACGCGCCACTGCGTCTACACATATGCGCGATGCTCGCGCCGGTGAGGTGGTTGCCGTTCTCCGACCTCCGGGACAGCCTGGAAGTCTCGGATTCGGTTCTGAGCAAGCACCTGTCAGCGCTCGCTGAAGCCGGGTACGTGGAGGTTTCCCGCGTCCGGGCGGATTCACGTTCTCGGCGGCAGGTCACGCTCACCAAGCCGGGACGCACGGCCTTGCGGGGGCACCTGGCAGCTCTGCAAGCGATCGCCGCCGCAACCGAACCGGCCACGGCCGCGGAGCCATCCGGTGCCCGTACGCCGAAGCGCCGCCAAGCCCGTCGTGAGATCACCCCCGATCCGCGGATCGCGTAGATAGGGGATCGTCCGGTTCACGGTGAGCTCAAAAGTGCGTTGGCGAAGACCGCGAAGTTCACGCTGCGCAACGGAAGCGGGGGCCGCAGGACGACCAGATCGCCCCGGCCCCAGGTGCTCAACAAGCGACGATCTCGTCTCGCCGTCTACGCCAGCGCCAGGACATAGCGCCACTCGAAGTCGATGCGATATCCCCCAGAGGATGTGCGGTAGGGCGCGTAGGCCCTGACGAGCGCGTCGGTGACGACTGCCTCGCCGGCGACGCGCTCACCGAGGACGGCGACTTGCCCGGTGCGCTGGCCGCGCAGCATCGCCGCTTGATCGGGGTAGTCGAAGCGACCTTCGAGATAGCCGGCGTTGGTCACGCAAAGGCCGCTGGCTTGCACGAGTTTGTCTAGCAAGCCCGGCTTGGAGAGTGACAGCGGACCGGGAGAAGTTGAGCGCCGAGGCGGGATTAGCGAAGCGAGCGCACGCCATCCAGCAATCTGCCCCACGTGTTCAGCCCGTCCGAACACGACGATGAACACCGTCGCGCCCGGCTTGGCGACCCGGCGGGCCTCGACCAGAGACGCCTGCGGGTCGGCCGTGAACTGCAGGCTGTTGAAAGCGGTCACCACATCGAAGGCGTCGGTGTCAAAGGAAAGGACCTGCGTGTCGCCGAGCTGGAACATGCCTTCCGGTACACGCTCTCGCGCGACCTCAACCATTCCGGCCGAGGAGTCGATGCCGGTGACGAGTGCGCCCGCGTCTGCGGCCATCCGACAGAAACCCCCGGCACCACAGCCGAGATCAAGCAACGTGGTCCCCGGCCGCAGACGCACCCAACGCAAGCCCTCAAGATAATCCGGCCGCGTCGAATCGTCCTGGCGGTTCGCATAATCGCGGGCGCGCCAAAGCTCCTGGCGCGACGCTGTTGAAGGCTGCGTGTCGCTCATCCCATACACCACCCGACCCTCGAGCGGCGTGCAAAGCGGGCGCCGCAACTCTAAACGACCTCGATGAGGCAAGGAACCCGCGCCGGCGGTGTTGCAGGTCTGCCGCTGAGACCGCCGATTACCTCGCTCATCGCCACCGGCGGGATCGTCCAGCCCCGACGGTCTACGGCTGGCAGGACTGGCTGGCCTGGGCCGGCGCGGCTCACAGGCGCGCGCTCGTCGGCTTACGGCCCCACGCCTTCCACATCAGTGGCTGGCAGGTGCGGGTGCGTCGATCCTCGAGGTGGTCGCGCAGCGTCTCGGTGTAAGAGTCGAATTCGTCGGCGGTCACCCTCCCCGCATCCAGGATGACGGTGCGCACGAGGGTCGCGAGCGTCAGGAGAAACGTCTGGTAGTAGTCGCCGGGGGCCGTGACCTTGGCGGTCGCGCGAACCTGGAGGTCCTCGGGACCGGCATCCCTGAGCATGCGTGCGATCCGGCGTCCGATGCTGAAGTCCTTCCCGGTGCGCCGGTAGGCGCTGAGGATCTCGGCGCGCAGGATGTCGAACGCCGGGTGGGGCGGGTCACAACCCCACGCATTGGCGTCCGGCTCCTGAATGGCGATCACACCACCCGGCTTGGCGATTCGGAGCAGCTCGGTGAGGATCTCCTCCGGATTGACGACGTTGAGCAACAGCGTGCGAGCGTGAACCAGATCAAATGAGTCGTCAGTCAGTCCGGTCGCGGTCGCGTCGGCCTCGATCAGCTCGACGCTAAGGTTTTGCTGCCTGGCGAGTTGACGAGCCGTCTCGACCATCCGCGGCTCTCGATCGAGCCTGACGACGTGACCGGCGGGTCCGACACGATCCGCAAGGAGGTGGAGGATCCCCAGGACGCCGCACCCGACGTCGATCACCGAGGCTGCAGCCGCGAGGTCGATCCGATCGAGCAGCTCCTCGGCTTCGGGTGCGTAGACCTGAGCCTGTTCGACGAGATGCCGAACCTCTGCCGGACTGTCGCCAAGCAGATACCGGCTTACGGCCTCAGTCACGGGGTCTCGGTGCCATCGAGGTCAAGCCTAACGGCACGCCAGCGGCCTCAAGCCACTGCTGCGAGAGCAAACGAACGGGCGCGCCGGGCGAGACGCTTCTTCTGCCACTTCGGCCGGAGCGCTCGAGACGCTGGTGCCGCGTCTCGTTCTCATAGTCCTCGGCAAAGCACGCCACCAGCGCGTCGAGATCGTGATCATTGGCTACCGGCAACAGCCGGTCGAGCGTGGCGCGCGCTTTGCTGACATCCTCGAGCCAATTCATTCCAGTACACTGGAACTGAAATGATCAACCATTTCGAGGACGGATGTCAAGCGCCACTACAACGCCGCCCGACGCCATGAACGGCCGCGCCAGAACCACCGCAGGATCATCGACACGGCCGAGCGGATGTTCCTGAGCGACGGCTACTCGGCGACGACGGTGCAAGCCATTGCTGCCGGCGCCGGCGTCTTCGCCGACACGATCTATAAGTCGTTCGGTGGCAAACCCCCGGGCGATCCGCGATCGCGCGCTCGAAGGGGAACGCTCGGTCCCGGCCGAACGGCGCCGACCAGATCCAAAGAGCGGGAGACGGACCCATGACGGATCATCTCGGCCTGGGGCGGCTTCGTCGCTGAGCTCGCACCGCGTGCATCACCGATCCTGCTTCTGATCCGCGACGTCGCAGCCAGCGACCCAGAGGTCCGCGCGCTGCGCGACGAGCTCGACGCCGGCCGACTCAGGCGGATGACGCAGAACGCACGACGACCTCGCGACGCGGGTCACATCCGACCGGCCTCTGGACCTACAGCTCGCTAGACCTCTACGAACTCCTCGTTCTTCGCCGGGGGGAGTGATAGACGCTACGGCCGATACGTCAC
>JAFAZZ010000309.1 GCA_019239375.1 Solirubrobacterales bacterium
TTCGATGGCGTCGGCCGCGGCGAGAGCGGATTCGTGCGCGACGTGCGTGAAGGCGCCCAACCTGGGCTGGAACTCGTCGATTCGGCGCAGCGACGCCTCGACCAGCGTCCGCGAGGAGACGTCGCCGGCGCGCACCAGCGCGGCGAGTTCGGTGGCGGAGCGCAGCAGCAGCAGCTCGGACACGGGAACGGAAGGCTATCCAGCCACGCTGTGCGGGCCCGGCGACGGCTAACAAACCTCGAAGGCTCCTCGCCGTATCCTGGGAGGTGCCACGGATGAACGTCGAACGTCAGCTCGATCCGGAGGCGCTGGGCGACCACATCGACCGGCTCTACCGCGCGGCGTGGAGCCTGTGCGGCTCGCGCGAGGAGGCCGAGGACCTCGTGCAGGAGACGTTCGAGCGGGTGCTGCGGCGGCCTCGATTCCTGCGCTCCGAGGACGACCTCGGGTATCTCCTGCGGGTCCTCCGTAATACCTTCTTCAGTCAGCGGCGGGCGGCCGGGAGGCGGCCTGATACCACCCCGCTGCCCGACGAGATCGATCTGATCGAGGATCGCAGCGCGCCTGCAGCCGATGCGCGACTCGCATCCGCCGAGCTCTACGGCGCGATTGCGCGGCTGCCCGACGACTTTCGTGACGCGCTGGTCGCGATCGACGTGGTCGGGCTGTCCTACCGCGAGGCGGCCCGCGCCCTACGTGTGCGCGAGGCGACCATCACCACCCGACTGCACCGCGCCCGCCAGCGCGTGGCGCGCGATCTGGTCAGCGACTCTCCGCCGGGACACTCCACGCCGCCAGCTTCTGCAGCTCGGCGGCCGTGATCCCGGTGCCCGACAACACGCAGGTGTCGCCCGACTCGCGCCAGGTAACGATGAGACGGCCGCCGTGGGCCAGGGTGCGTAGTTCGGTGCCGTTTTGCCACGTGCGCTGGGCCGCGGGCTGGGGAAGGGCCGGCGCGGCCACGATCGTGTAGGCGATCCGCTGGTTCTTCCACTGGTAGTAGACGGTGACCGCCTTGCGTCCGCCCAGCTCATCCGTGCGGGCGCCGACTGCGCGCCAGCCGAACGAGTACGTCCAGTCCGGGAAGTAGACATCGCCGACGTTCTGGCGCAGCTGCGTTCCAGGATGCCCCGGGTCCGGCGCCGGGGCGTTCTGCGCGGGACCGCGCGCCGCCAGGGCCGCCGCGTCGGACACTGAGGGAGCGCCGGGCGTTCCCCCCGGAAGCGCCAGCACCACGGCCAGCGCCACCGCGGCGAGGGCGGCAGCCAGGCCGCCGGCGTACGCGATGCGCCGGCGCGCCAGCGTCCTGCCCTGCGGGCGCGAAGCCTCGATCCGGGCACGCAGCGCCGCCGGCGCCCGATCAGAGGCCCGCGCCTGATGGAGTGCCGCCATCAGCCGTCGCTCGCGCTCGTACAGCGCGCTTAGCTCCGGTGAGGCCGAGATGTGCGCCTCGACCTCGACCCGGCGGGACGGGTCAAGCGTCCCGTCGGCAAGCGCCGAGAGATCGGCCAGCTCACTCCGGGTCGGCTTGGTGTGTTCGGTGGGCGGTGCCATTTGTCAATCAGCGCAGCATTGATCGTATCCCGTCCAGTTAATGACGCCGGGCGGGGCTCGGACCTTCCCGCCGGCTACGCGCCGCGATATGGCCCCGCGAGGTATTCCGAAAGCATCCGCGTGGCGCTGAAGCGCGGGGCCAGTGTCTTCAGCGACTCCCGAATGCGCGCGAGCCAGGCGCTGGGCAGGCCGGCATCGTCGCGCTCGTAGAACGTGGGCACCACCTCCTCGTCGAGTAGCTGATGCAGCGCCGCGATGTCCCGCGTGTCCTGCGCCTGATGGTCGTGGTCCACCCCGCCGGCCAGGCCCCAACCGTTCTTGCCGTCGTAGCCCTCAGCCCACCATCCGTCGAGCACGCTCAGCTGGAGCCCGCCGTTGATGACCGACTTCATTCCGCTCGTGCCGCTTGCCTCGAGCGGCGGGCGCGGGACGTTCATCCAAACGTCGCAGCCGCGCACCAGCCAGGCCGCCGTAGCCAGGTCGTAGTCGTCCAGGAACACCACGCGTTCCCCCACGACCCTGGCGTGTTTCATGCCGAACAGCCGCTGGAGCACCCGCTTGGCCTCCTCATCGCGTGGGTGAGCCTTGCCGGCGAGCACCACCTGAACCGGGTGCTCGCCCCCGAGCAGCGAAATTGTCCAATCTGGATCGCGTGTGAGCAGGTCGAGCCGCTTGTAGGTGGCGACGCGGCGAGCGAAGCCGAGCGTGAGCACCTTCGCGTCGAAGGTCTTCGCCGCCTTCTCCACGTAATCGCGGACGTCGCCTCGGAGCAGGCGCTCGTTGGTCGAGCGCGCGCAGACGTAATCGACGAGATCAGCGCGCTGCCCTTCGCGAGCACTCCACAGCTCCTGGTCGGGGATCCGGTCGACCGCGGCCCACGTACCAGGCTCGGCCGCGCGCGTCATCCATCCCTCCCCCAGGTGGCGCTCGAGCAGTTCGCCCATCGCCGCCCCGATCCAGGTCGGGACGTGTACGCCGTTGGTCACATGCCCGACCGGGACCTCGTCCAAGCCAACGTCCGGCCACAGCTCACGCCACATCTGGCGCGCCACCTCGCCGTGGCGGCGGCTGACGCCGTTGGCGGCGCGGCTCATGCGCAGCGCAGCCTGCGTCACGCCGAATGGCTCGCCCTCGTCCGCGGGATGGGTGCGGCCGAGCGCGGTCACCTCTGCGGCTTTGATTCCCGATTGGGCCACCAGCCTTCCGATCGCCTCCTCCACCTGCCCGGCCGGGTAGGTGTCGTTGCCGGCCGGGACAGGCGTATGGGTGGTGAAGACGGTCCGGTCGCGCGCCGCCGCGATGCCCGTGGTGAGCTGCTCGCCGGAGCGCAGGTCCTGCAGGGCGAGCTGGAGTGGGGCAAGCGCCGCGTGACCTTCGTTCAGGTGGATCACGCCGGGGTCGTACCCGAGCGCGGCCAGCGCGCGGACCCCGCCGGCGCCGAGCAGCACGTACTGCGCCAAGCGGGTGTGCTCGTCGGAGTCGTAGAGCCGGCCGGTGATCCAGCGCTCGAGGGCCCCATTCGCGGGCACGTCGGTGTCGAGCAGGAACAGCGGCACCCGCCCTACGTCCACGCGCCAGATCTGGGCGGTGACGTCCTTGTCGTAGATCGGGACCTCGATCGTGAGCGGTCGTCCGCCGGGGCCGGTCATGAGCGCCGCGGGCAGCCGTTGCGGGTCGGTGTCGATCCAGTACTCGTGCTGCCATCCACCCGCATCGACCCGCTGGCGGAAGTATCCCTTTCGATACATGAGGCCGACGGCGACGAGCGGCACGGCGCGGTCAGAGGCCTCCTTGAGCAGGTCGCCGGCCAGCGCACCGAGGCCCCCGGAGTACACCGGCAGCGACACATGTACGCCGTACTCGGCGCACAGAAACGCGACCGGTCTGGCCGGATCGATCGACGGATATGGCGCGCGCTCGAGGTCGGCCTTGACCTGACCTTCGACCACGGCGATCCGACCCAGCACCGCATCGTCAGCGGCGGCGTGGCGCAGAGCGCCGGCAGAGGCTTCCTGGAGGAGGCGGACCGGGTTCTGATTGGTCAGCTCGAACCGCTCCGCGTCGATCGCCTGGAAGATCTCCGGCCCCCCCGGCAGCCACGACCAGCGGTAGTTGTAGGCCAGTCGCGCCAGCGGCGCGAGCGCGTCGGGGAGCCGCTCGCCGAGCTCTGTCGCCGCGCGATTGACGTCCTCGCGGCCGTCGTTCGTCCTCACCCGCGCATAGCTCACCGCCGCGGATTATCGGGCAAGCGGGTACTCTGGCGCGTCTTGACTGCAGGGGGTGATTGCCGGCTCGGAGTTCTTGCCTTCGGCGACTCGATCACCAACGGCGGCGGGGAGCTGCAGTGGGGTGTCGCGCTGCAGTCCTGGGCGCTCTGGGTGGCGCGCGGGCTCGGGCTCCCGTTCACAGGGTTCGCCGTGGACGGGGCCGGCGTGCCCGATGTCGTGGCCCAGCAGATCCCGGCTTTTCTGCGGCGATCCGTGCCCGGGGCGCGTTATGACGTGGGCTGCCTGTACATCGGCGTCAACGACGTGCGGTCGGTCGAGTGGGACGCCGCGGCCTTCGCGGTCGGGTTTCGCTCGGCCGTCAAGTTCGTGCGTTCTCGCTGCGACCGCGTGCTGACCTTGACCGCGCCGCTCGACCTGGGGCGCCCGCGGGCCGGCGCCAAGGTGAGCGATCTAAATGCGGTGATCGTTCGGGTCGCTTCCGAGCTCGACGCATTGGTGGTGGATCTCAGCTCATGGGGCGCACGGAACTTGGTGATGACCGACCACGTCCACCCGACGGCGTTCGGCCAGATCAGCATCGCCGAACGAGCGCTGGGAGTCCTCGAGCGCGACGGGATGCGCGTCCAGGCGCGACCGTCGTCGCTGATCTCGTTCGCGCCGTCGCGGTGGCAGCGGCTGCGCGGTGACGCCACCTACGCCTATCGGCACGCCAAGGTGAGCGCGCGGTCGGCTTTGTTGCGTGCCGTGGTGGCGGGCCGCCCAAGCTCGGGTGGTCGGTGGACTCGCCCGAGCGGGCCGTTGAATGCGGCGCGCGGTGAGACCGACGATCAAACGAGCGATGATCGCCCGGATGATTCCGCCGAAGTCGAAGACGTGCGTGTCACGATTCCGAGCCCGACGGTAGACGCGGTGGCGAGCGCTGGGCTCAGGCAGACTTCTGGCGGTTGAGAACGTATCCCGCCCCGACCCCGATCGCGAGGCCGGCCGCGAAGCCGGGGACTCGTCGCTTCGGCGTGGGCTTCTCCACGACCCCGAACACCTCGGCCGCCATCGGACCGTAGACCAGGATGATCGAACCGAGGGTCCTGCCGGCCGCGCCGACCCGCTCGAGCTGCTCCCCGGCCTTGCCGATCTGGTGGCGCGCCTTGTCCATCTGCCCGCGTGCCTTGCCCGCTTGGCCACGTGCCTTGCGCGCGACGAGGACCTTCCCGACCCGCCATCCGACCTTCGCGGGGGGCTTTGCGGCCTTGACGGTGGCCCGCCGAAGCGTCGGATGACGGACCATCGCGACGGCGGCCTTGCCGGTCATCAGCGCTGTCGTCGTCTTGCTCGGTGTCGCTCTCATACCTCGACCTCGGGCATCGTACTGATGATGCGAAGAGCGAGGCCGTTTGGGCGAGAGGGTGGCGCGGGTCTTCGCGCCGGCCGAGCGGTGCCTCGCGCATGATTCGAGCGCTCTCCGGGCGGGGAGCGCCCCCTAACCCCCGCTACCTCGCAGCGGCCAGCCGACCGGCTGCCTCCGTCGCCTCCCGCAGCCGCCGGGCCATCGCCGGCTTCAAGGCGCGGGGCTCCATCCGCCACCGCCAGCTGTTCGCAGCCCGCCCTGGTGCGTTCATCCGCGCCTCGCTGCCCAGCCCGAGCACGTCCTGCGCCTGCATCATGGCCACCTGCGCTCGGGAGGCCAGCGCCAGCCGGATCAGGCTCCACCACGGCTCGCGCTCCGCGACCCCGACCCGCGCGAGGACCGCGTCGACCTCGGACCGCACAGCATCGGGAAGCGACGAGTACCACCCGCGAGCGGTGTCGTGATCATGCGTCCCCGTATAGACGACCCGCTCCACGGCGTGGTTCTCGAACCGGTGCACGCTCTCGGCATCATCCGGATCGAAGCCGAACTGGAGCACCACCATCCCGGGAAACCCGAGCGAGTCGCGCAGCCGGGCCACCGCCGGCGTGATCACCCCCAGGTCCTCGGCCACCAAGGCCACTTCCCCCAGCTCACGCGACGCCGCGTCGAAGACCGCCCGCCCCGGTCCGCGCTGCCAGTGCCCGCCGACCGCGGTCCGGGCCTCCGAGGGCACCGCCCAATACGCCACGAAACCGCGGAAGTGGTCGATCCGCGCCAGGTCGAACAGTGACAGCGTGCGCCGCAGCCGCTCGACCCACCAGCGATACCGCCGCCGGCGCAGCGCCGGCCAGTCGTACAGCGGATTTCCCCACAGCTGTCCGACCGCCGAGTATGCGTCCGGCGGCGCTCCCGCCACCAAGCCCGAGCGAAACAGCTCTGGATGGGCGCGGTGATCGGCGCTTCCCGGCGCCACGTAGATGGCGAGATCGCCGAACAGGCGAACGCCGGCCGAAAACGCATACGAGCGCAGCGCACCCCATTCGCGCGAAAACCGCACCTGGTCAGCCAGCGCGCCCCGCCCTGCGAACCGCTCCCAATCCCGCGCCCAGAATCCTTCACGTTCGCGCAGTTCAGAAATCTCAGAGGAGGACACTGGCGCACGCGGATCGGCCAGCAGACCCGGCCAGGCGGCGAACGCGGAGCGCGCCTTGTACGGCGAGCGGTAGCGATCCGGCGGGCCGAGTGGGAGCACCTGCCACCAGGTCTGGCCGGCCGCCGCCAGCCAGTCCACGAAACGGTAGGCCTCCCGCCCCAATCGACCGTCCGGCAATGACGTGATGTGCAGCTGGACGCCGCTCGAGCGCGGAAGCTCGATCACGCCGAACCCCCGTGTCCGGTCACCCCGGGCCCGCCTGTTCGATCACGCCGAACCCACGTCGCCGTCCCGCCGAACCTGCCACGACACGCACGCCTCCGTGTTTACCCATCGCGAGGAAGGATATTTTTCGACCCGTGAGGTCCCCCATCCGCCCGGACCCGGCGTGAGACTAACCCGGCCCGGGCCTTCACGCCCATGAGCACACAGGTCGAGCCGACCGCTGCGAAGCGGCGCCGCGCGGGCGCGTCCAAGCCGCCGCCGGAGCGGATCGTCATCCAGTACCCCACCCCGGCCGTGGACGACGGCCGCTACCCGGCTAAACGCGTGGTGGGCGACCGGGTAGACGTTGAGGCCGACATCTTCCGCGACGGTCACGACATCCTCCGCGCAGTCGTCCGCTTCAAGCCCCCGCAGGGCCGTAACTGGCGCGAGAGCGAGATGCACCGGATAGACGCCCATCTGGGCGGCGTACGCTGGGCGGGCAGCTTCGGGGTCGATGCGCCCGGCCGGTGGGAGTACACCATCGAGGCCTGGACCGATGTGTTCGGCACCTGGCGCGATGAGCTCAGCCGCAAGGTGGCCGCGGGGCAGCACGATCTTGCCGGTGAGATCTCCGAAGGCGTCCAGTTGCTCGAGAGCGCAGCGAGCGAAGCCAACACGAAATCCGACAAGGCCCTGATCAGCCACGCGATCAAGGCCCTCTCCGACGCGGACGTGCCCGAGGACGCCAAGCACGACGTCGCCCTTGGCCCGGAGCTATTCCAGACCGTCGAGCGGATCCAGCCGCGTGATGGCGCGGTCAGCCTGCCAGACACGCTGAAGATCGAAGTGGACCGGGTCCTGGCCAAGTTCGCCGCCTGGTACGAACTGTTCCCGCGATCCTGGGGCGGATTCAAGGGCGTCCAGCAACAGCTCCCAAGACTGGCCGAGCTCGGCTTTGACGTCATCTACCTCCCGCCGATCCACCCGATCGGGCACACGAACCGCAAAGGCCGTGACAACGCGCTCAGCGCCGGCCCCGACGACCCGGGCTCTCCGTGGGCGATCGGAGACGAGACCGGCGGCCACGAGGCCGTGCATCCCGACCTCGGGACGATCGACGATCTCCGGAACCTGGCCCACGCCGCCAAGGAACACAACCTGGAGATCGCGCTCGACTTCGCGATCCAGTGCTCGGCCGATCATCCCTGGCTGCGCGTGCACCCCGAGTGGTTTCACCGCCGAGCCGACGGCACGCTCAAGTACGCCGAGAACCCGCCCAAGCGCTACCAGGACATCTACAACGTCAACTGGGAGTCGCCAGACTGGAAAGGCCTCTGGGACGCCCTCCTGCAAGTCGTGCTCCAGTGGGTCGACTGCGGCATCACCGTGT
>JAFAZZ010000232.1 GCA_019239375.1 Solirubrobacterales bacterium
CGACAACGCATCTTCCAGCAGGCTCGCTCGCACCTCGGCGTCGAGGCCGGCGAATGGCTCGTCGAGCAGGAGGATGTCCGGGCGTACGGCGATGGCCCGCGCCAGATGAACCCTGCGCCGCTCCCCTCCCGAGAGCGTCGTGGCCGAACGCGCCGCCAGATGCTCGGCGCCGATCGCCCGCAGCGCGCCACGCGCACGAGCCGGCCTCTCCGCGCGAGGAACACCCCACCAGGCGAGTGCCAGGACGATGTTGGCGAGCGCGGTGCGGCGAGCCAGATCCGGAGACTGGAGCGCGATCGCGACGCGGCCATGGCGAACGACCGCGCCGCGGGCGGCGGGCAAGGCGCCGGCAAGCGCATCGAGGAGCGTGCTCTTGCCGGCGCCGTTGGGTCCCAGCAGCGCGACGATCTCTCCGGCGCGCAGCTCGGCGCTCACGTCATGGACCACTTCGCGCCGACCGCGGCGCACGCTCAGCTGCTCGCAGCGCAGCAGGACGCGCGGGTCGCCCGCCGCCTCGCTCACGGCGCCGTCCGGAAGCGCATCCGGATGCCGTGGCCTTGATGCTGGAGCAGGCCGACTCCGCACATCAGGATCAGGATCAGCCCGAGCAGCACAATCCCGATCGCCAACGCATCGGCGTAGTAGCCGCCGCTCACCTCATACAAGGACGCACTGGCCAGCGTCTGGTCATAGCCGTAGATGTTGCCCCCGAGCAGCGCGACGGCGGCGACCTCCGACAACGACGTGCCAAGCGCCGCAATCACCGCCACGATCACGCCGACCCGCGCCTCGCGTAGGGCCAGCATCGATAGCTGCAGGCGACCGGCCCCGAGTAGTCGCGCCTGGGCCAAGAGTCCTGGCGCAAGCGCCTGGATCGCCGCCGCGCTGAGGGCCACCACGAAGGGAAGGGCGAGGATCGTCTGGGCGATGAACACCACCCGCCTGGTCCAGATCAGGTGGAGAAAGCCGAGCGGCGCAGGCGGGCTGAAGAGAACGAACAGGAACACGCCAACGAGCACGGGAGGCAGCGCAAGGCTGGCGTTGGCCAAGGCCCGCAGCACGTTGCGTCCGCGGAAGCGCCCGAGTCCGAGAGCGAGCCCGATGGGAAGCCCGATCAAGGTAGCGAGGGCGGTGGCCACCACCGCCACCTGGACGGTGAACCAGATGACGTCGACCAGCCGGGGATTGCCGTGGAAGATCATCGGCAGCGCCTTCCCCAGCTCATCCCAGATCAGCCGCATCTCAAGCACCCCGGAAACGCAGCTGAATGCCGTGCGTGCGCTGCTGGATGGCGGTGAGCAGCGCGGCCAGGACCAGGATCAGAGCCAGCAGCACGAGCGCGATGGCGGTCGCATACGGCTCGCGGGCGGTGTAGTTGAACTGCTCGAGCAGCGCGCTGGCCAGCGTCTCGTCGTGACCCTGGAAGTTGCCGCCGACGATCACCACCGCGCCGACCTCCGAAATCGTGGCGCCGAGCGCCGCGATCACCGCGGCGATCACGCCGATCTTGGCCTCTCGCAGGGCCAGCCCCGATAGCTGGACCCGCCCCGCCCCAAGCGCGCGCGCCTGGGCGAGCAGCCCTGGGGGAAGGCCCTGGATCGCCGCCGGAGTGAGCGCCACGATGTAGGGCAGGGCGAGGATGGTCTGGGCGATGTAAACGGCGCTCAGCGAGAATTCGATCTGGAGCGAGCCGAGCGCGCCATGGGGCAGGAGCAGCAGCAGCACGGCGATGCCGACGACCACCGGCGGAAGTGCGAGGCTGGCGTTGGCCAGGATCTGCAGAGTTCGCCGGGCGCGGAAGCGGCCCAGCCCCAGCGCGAGGCCGAGCGGGAGACCGATCACCAACGCTCCCGCCGTGGAGACGATGGCCACGCGGATGGTCACCCAGAGCAGGCCGATGATGTACGGATCGCCATGCGCGATCAGGGGGATCGCGCCTCGCATCTGCTCCCACAGGTAGGTCACGTCAGCGGGTTGTCTTCGGCGCCTGCTGGACGTAGACCAGTTCTCCGTTGGTCAGGCGGTAGACGGTGCCCACCGCCGTGCCCTGGCCGATCGTGCGCGCGCCGGGTTTGGGCAGCGGCGCGACGGTCTGACCGGACTGGATGGTGATCGCCCGGGGCGCGTTCGCGCGCAGGCCGTGGCTGGTGATGGTCCCCGACAGGTGAAGCGAGGACAGTGCCGCGAGCAGGAACGCGACCGACAGCACGATCCCCAAGTCGAACAGGTTTACAAGTCCGTCGAGCGGGTCGCCGGCGCGATCTTCTCGGCTGCGGGCGTGGGGGGTGACGGAGATGATGTTGGGCCTCCTGTGGGTCGTGGATCGCTGATCACCGCGGCCAGGTATTGGAGATCGGAAAGATCCTGGCTGTACATGCGGTCGCGCGAGAGCGAGAGCCCGAACGCCACCGCGCCGATCATCAGTCCGACCACGGTGACGCTGAAGGCCACGCGCAGATCGTGACTGAGCTGCGCGGTATTGCCGGCCGCCAGCCCGGTGAGTGCCGGGGAGAGAGGGATCAGCGTCCCCATCAGCCCGAGCGCCGGGCCGGCCCGGACGAGCAAACGGGTGCGCGCCAGCCGGCGCTGCGCCTCGAAGTCGAAGTCGGCCAGCGCTTTGTTGACCTGATGCTCGCTGCCATCCATCCAGACGTGGTCGATGATGAACGACAAGGTCGCCGCCATCGCCGGGCTGCGGGGTATGTCGCGCACGGCCGCGGCCGCCGCCGACCGATCGTTCCGTAGGAACGCTTGGCGGGCCTGCTTGGCTGCGGACTGAAGGCTCGCGAAGCGCCGGCGGTGTCGCTTGTGTAGCTCGACCAGGTAGCTGCCGAGCTCGTAGACGACGAGCGCGAGGGCGAGCAGCGCCAGGATAAGCACCGGCACCTCGAGCGCGCTGGCGACGTGGAATATCGCCTGGTCGATGCCGTTGGTGCTGAGGGCGAACAACATGGGCACGTCGCTGATCCGAGGAGGATCTCAGTTGGCGCCGCGCAGCGCCCGCCAGTCGGGGCGCCAGCCGAGCTCGCGTCCGGCGCCGAGCCCGAGAAGGAGAACAACGGCCAGCGCGGCGCCGATGGGCGGCAGCAGTGAGGCGCGCAGACCGCGCCGCGCGGGCGGAGCGCTCGCCAGCGCCGCCGGCACCACGTGCACGAGCGGGCTGGCGCCCGGCGCGAGCGGGACCACGTCGCTGATCAGCCGTCCGGCCACGACCGGCCCCTCCGGAGCCGGCGACGGAATGGGTTTGCTGAGCCGGGCCGAGGAGAGAGGCGGACGCGGCGTCGTGGCGCGTGGGCTGAGGTGCAACGGCGGACTCGGCGTCCGGGCCGTGGTGGCGGCGGGCGTTGTCGCGGTGGCCACCGGCGTCGTTTGGGGCTGACTCGGCGTCGCGCTCGCGGTCGTGCGAGGGCTGGCGCCCGTCGATGCGCCATGCTTTGAGTTGCCGGGCGGACCGCCGGGATGGCTGCCCGAGCTGTGGCGCGGGCCGGTCGGGAAGTGGGAGGTGAGCGAGGTGCCGGCGCCGCTGCGTTGGTGCCCGCCGGTCGCTGTCGGGGCCTGGCCGCCGACAGTGACCGGGATCGATCCCACGCCGCCCCCGCCGGCGGCATCGGTGACCTGAACCGTCACGTCATATTGACCG
>JAFAZZ010000241.1 GCA_019239375.1 Solirubrobacterales bacterium
CCCTGCCTCGCGAGCTGTTCCGCGTCCTGGATCATCTCCGTCCAAGTGGTGGGCGGCTTGGGGACCAGGTCCTTGCGGTACCACAAGAGCTGCGTGTTCGAGTTGAGAGGAGCGCCGTAGATTTGGTTGTTCCACGTCGCGGTGGCGATTGGCCCGGGCAACACGCCCTGAGTCACCTGCTGCTGCTGCGCCCCGGTCCAGGGACGGATCCAACCCGCGGTGGCAAATTCGGCCGTCCAGTCCACGTCCATGCCGATGATGTCGATCGCGCTGTCGTGCGCGGCAAGGCGCCGTACCAGCTGCTGGCGCTGCGCGTTGGCATCCTGGGGCAGCAGGTTGTAGACGATCTTGTACCGGCCGCCGGAGGCCTTGCTGCAGTCGGAGACGGCCTGCGCAAACGATCCGGACGGCTCCGAGAACACGTAGTAGTTCAAGGTGGCCGTCTGGCTTCCCCCGCCGCATCCGGCCAGCAAAGCGGCAGTCGCGAGCACGGCTACGGCGCTGCTCACGACGCGTACCCGGTCACGTCCCAACGCCACTCCTCCTTTTCCTCTCTCTCTCGAGGCGTAGCGAAGTGTACCCCTGGCCTTGCGGATGCAAAACGCCTTGCATGATCGGGCTCAAGTTCCCGGCTGGGATTTGACGCGCTCCCTCCAAGCCGGGGTAGGCTGCCCTCAGTACGAGCAGGAGGGTGCTGACCATGTATGCACGGGTCACTACATTCCCGGGCCTGGCGCCCGAGCGGATCAAAGCCACGCTCGAGGAGTTCCGGGAGAAGCATCTCCCGATGATCGAACGCCAACCGGGCTACCGTGGCGTGTGGGCGGGCGTGGATTACACCGGCGGACGCGCGATCGCGGTCACCTACTGGGAGTCGCTCGAGACGCTGCACGCGAGCGAGGCTCTGGCCAGGGAGGTGAGGGCGGTGGCGGTCACGCGGGCGGGGGTCGACCGCAATCGCCCGGCGATCACGGATCGCTACGAGGTCGTCCTACAGCAGGAGCCGGTGGGCGCCTGATGCCTCCGGCGGGCGGCTCCGTGGCCCATGCGTACCGGAGCTGCTCGCTGGCGGCCGGGCTGGGGCGCAACGCGCGCAGCGACTCCAGTCATACGGTCCGGTGATTCCTCGCAGCCGCCGGTCGTTCTCGTGCCATTCACGGTTTAGGTGCCGCCCGATTACCACCGCTGCCACTGCTCCCGCGCCCGCAGACTTCAGCGCTGAGGCGGCGCTTTGCGCAGTTGCGCCGGTGGTCCACGTGTCGTCGATCAGCAGCACCGCCTCGCTGCTGAGCGCGCGGCGGGCGGTGAACTTCTGCTCGCTGAAGTGTCGCGGCGAAGCGTCGCTTGTGGTCCGTTCAAGCAGGCGCTCGTGGCGATCCCGAGTGGGGCCGATGAGCTCCGAGACCATCCGGCGCAGTGGATGGATCTCGTCTCGCGCACGATCGCCGGACGGAACCGTGGTCACCAGCGCGAAGCCGCTGACCCCGGCGGCTCGCGCGAGACATGCCTCGTGCGCAACTAGGAACCGCCATAGCACCGCTGAGAGCTCCGCGCGTAGGCGGTGGACGACGTCACCGTCGAGCCGCTTGTAACTAGCCAGCGCATGGTGGAGCTGCTCGCGCGCGACGCTGTAGGAGATCGGGGTCATCGCATCCAGCCGCTGCTCGCAATGCGCGCACGCATAGCAGCGCTCGTAGCCGTCGGTGAAGTTGAAGCAGACGGAGCACACGCCTGCACCCTCGTGCGGGCCCAGCATGAAGTTGCCATAAACGGCAGTGAGTTCGCCCACGCTCGGCACGCCCCGAACCCTCGCCTCACGGCACGAGCACGCCGGACGACGTGAGCCGCTGGATCGTCGCCGTGATCTCGGCTGGCTCGGCGATGACGTGGGTTCCGGGCCGGGTGGCGAACTCACGTGCCCACGCACGCTCGAGCAGACCGCGGGCCAGGAACACCGGGCGGCCATGTGCAAGCGCGAGCCGAGCCTGCATGCGCGAGCCGCTCGTTTGTGAGGCCTCGACGATGACGCTCGCCAGCGTCATCCCGGACATCACGGCGTTGCGCATCGGGAAGCTCCGTCGGCTCGGCGGCGCGTCGGGCCAGAACTGCGAGACTACGGCTCCCGAGCGCGCGATCCGTCGCTGCAGAGGCGCATTCTGCGGCGGATATGCGCGCCGCAGTCCAGTGCCGATCACGGCGATCGTGCGTCCCTCGCATGCGAGCGCCGCCGTGTGCGCGGCCGTATCGATGCCCATCGCGAGCCCAGACGCCACTGTGTAGCCCCGCTCAACAAGGTGCTCCGCGATCGCCCTCGCCAGTGCCCGCCCACCGGCGCTCGCCTGCCGGGTTCCGACTACCGCCAGCGAACGCGCATCCTCGCGCACGAGCTCGCCGGCAACGAAGATGAGCGGCGGCCGATCGTGCACCGCGCGCAGGTTCTCCGGATAGCCGGGATCGAGGACCGTGAGCAGCCGCATTCCCTCGGCTCGCCACTGCTCGATTTGCCCGGCGACGACCTCGAGATCGGGGTGCGGCGCGAACAGCTGCGCCTGGGGTCCGGCCTCCTCTTCGAGCACCGCCATCGCGCTACCCGCCTCCTCGACCAGCTCGGCGTACTGCTGCCACGGCTTCGCGCCCGTGCGTAACAGCAGGACCAACGCAGCAGTCTCCTCGAGAAGGCCCATTGGCCAGCAGGCTAGCTACGGGAACAGACGTTCGCCTCGGGATGGGTCGGCCGCGCGCGCGACATCAGCAGATCTCCGCGACGACTCACGCTGCAGCCGTCCCTACCTCCGGCGCGAGTCGATCAGCCGACGTGCTCTGCCGGTTTGTCCGCTGCCTGCGCGGTCTCGACGCCAGGCTGGGGCTGGGCGGGCGCCATGGGGTCGGCCGGAGCCGCATCCAAGCGCTCGTGCTCCTCGCCGCCCAGCGCGTTTTTGAAGTCCCGAAGGCCACGGCCGAGCGAGCGACCCACCTCGGGCAAACGCTTCGGGCCGAGCACCAGCAGCGCGATCACCAGCACGAACAACAGGTGTGTGGGCTGGAGGATGTCGCCTATCACGGAGCACAGCTTAGCTCGAAGCTGTCGGGGGCACCAGGGGTAGCCGTGCGCCTCGACTTTGGCCGCAGCTGACGGTTCTAGGGCGAAACGCTCACGGTCGTGAACCGGCTGCGGCCGGGCGCATAGGGGTAGTCGCTCTCACGGGCCGTCGCTGCCCACAGGTGGTAGGTCTCGCGGCCGTTGCCCCGCAGGAACGTGTAAGTGCTTGCGAAGCGGCCATCCTGGTTCGCGTAGAGGTGGCCGATCTCGGTCGATCCGCCCGGCCAGCCGATCCACAGCACAACCACCTCACCCGCTGCCGGGATGTAGCCCCCTTTCAGCCTGCCGTTGATCCTGATCGTGCGGCCCCAGTGTGTGCGGCGGGGCGAGATTGACAGCGTCACCGAGGCGGGCACGACGACGTGGGCATCACCTGACGAAGAGGGCTCGACCGTGCTTGCGCCGCCGTATGCCGCGCGCACCAGGCGCGAGGGGCCGGACGGTAGTGTCGCGGTCCAGCTGCCATTCGGGGCCGTAGTGGTCACCGCGGTCGGGGCGTACGCGCCGCTGCCGTTATCCGGTGCAGCGAGGATCGTCACGTGCTGATCGCCGAGGGCATTGCCCTGCGCGGTTCCGAGCCAGCCGCTGATCGTCGTGGAGGTCCCGTGGGGGATGTGTTTGATCAGCGACCCGGTCGCTCGTGGAAGGACCACCACGCGCCGAACTCGCCAGCGCCCATGCTCGCGGACCCGCTGGCGGATGATCCGCGGGTGACATTGGACGACCCGAATAGTTCTCGTCTCCGCCGGAAGCTTGACCTTCTGAGGATGGCCGCGGTAGCGCACCGTCACCCACCGGCTCGGGACCCGCACACGCTCACGCTTCTTGGTACATCGCAGCGCATTCACGATGTGCACAAATGACACTGCACTCACCGAAGGGACGCGGATGCTGAGGTTCCAGATCTGAAGCGCGGACCGCGCCGGCTGACCAGATGTGTCCAGAGCGTTGTTCTGGGCGAAGCACTTCGCAATATGAGGCCCGAGCCCTTGCACAGGGATCTGCTCGCTCGCGCCACCGTGGAACTGGTAGGGCGATCCGTCGACCGAGCAAAAGATTCCGCCCACCCCGCTCGGTCCAGCGCCGGCGCTCGCAGTGATGTACTGAGTTCCGGCTGTCGACGCAGCGTCTGTCGGACCGCTCAGGTTCAGCGACACCGGCGTGTTGTCAACGTTCGCCCACCTCATCACCGTCGATGACAAGTAGTGGCCGGCGCCATAGTCATAGGCCGCGTCGCGCGCCCACATCGACACCGGCACCGTGCCAGATCCGACCGACGCCGTGTCCACCATCTGCGCAAACCACCCCGCCGGGCACTGATGCCAGCTCGCCTGATTCTGCGGCTCGTTGACGGTCTGCGACACGCTCATGCCGGCTAGCGTCGCATTCAGCTGGCAAGCGCCGGTCGGGCCATCAGCAACAAAGCTGATCGGCCACCGCCCGCGGACCCAGCCGGCGGTGGCGCCGAGAGTGCCTGGCGTAGGCGTGACCGTGGGTCCGATGTTCGTGGCGGCCTCCACTTCAAGGCCGAGCACGCTGATCTGACCGGGTTTTGAGGAGCCATCGCATGTGGTCAGCCCACAAACGACCTGCCATCCAAAGTACGGAGACAGAATGGCGGGCGAACCATACGCAACTTGTGACGGCGCTACCTGCGTTCCACCGCCCTTCCAGTAGAAGCCGCCGCCCCAGCCAAAATTCTGATTAACACCGTACGTGATCATGCCCTGGCCTTCGGTGTGGGCGCCGATGATCGCGAAACTCGGTGGCGCGTCGACTTCCCAGTAGGCGCGCGTTCCGGCTGGCACACCTGACCCGTCCGCCAGGATTTCGAGACCAGATAGCTCCAGGCCTGGCGGGCATTGATAGCCGACCGAGATGCTCCTTGACCCGGACCCGGAGTGTGCAACTCCGATGCTGCTACCAGTTCCGCCTCCGCCAGGCGTGTAACTACCACACAGGTGAACCCAAATGACTCCCGCTCCAGCTGCTGAGCCGGCAGCGGCCTGGAACGCCACGACGAGAGCGACGGCGAACAGCGCCCTGCAGCCCGGCAACGGTAACGACCGCCTCGTCATGATCGGTTGCCTCCGCTAGCAGATAACACCAATGTAGAAGGACGCTCGGGTAAGGGTGGCGCCAACGAAAGTCCAGACGTAGACGAGAGTTCCGCCACGTTGGCTGTTGTTGAGGCCGACCCCCGTCCGGTCGGCGATCGGCGATATACCGGGCACCGCTGCCGGAGTAATGAGAACCGCGCATCGGTCTGAGAATCGCGTGCCCCAGGAAACGGTGTACTCC
>JAFAZZ010000279.1 GCA_019239375.1 Solirubrobacterales bacterium
CGTGAGCTGAGACGTCGCGCCCGAACCCGGCTGCGACGCAAGCTCGCCGGCCACCTGGCCGGCGCCACCGATCTGCTGGATCGTCGAGTTGCTCTGAATCGCCTGCTCGACCTGTGTGACGCCCTGACAACGCGACGTACAACTCGAGATCTGTAGTTGCACGATCGTCTGGATGGTTGTGTTTGACGCTAGCGTGCTCGGCGGGAGTGCTACTGCGTTGGGCGGGGCCGGCGGGCCGCTGATATCACCGGGGGAAGGGGCCTGCGCTGGCGTGGTCGGGGCTGTTGGTGGCGCTGGATCCGTCGGCGTCGGGTCGCTCGGAGCGGCGGGGCTGACGGGCGCCGCCGAAGTCGGGGGCGCCGGCGCAGTCGGGGGCGCCGGCGCAGTCGGGGGCGTCGGCGCAGTCGGGGGCGCCGGCTTGCCCTCCGCAGGCCGCTGCGTGGGTTCGGGCGGAACCGTCACCGGCGGCGATGGTGGCGTAGGCGACGGTGGCACCGAGGGAACCGGAGGGGGTCCCGAAGTTGCCGGCGACTGACCCATGTCCGACCCTGACCCCGTGACCGCGCCGGCGGATATGCCCGGCCCCGCCGGACTTGCGGGCGTCGTCGGATCAGCCGGAGCGGAGGGGGTGGTCGTCGAACCGCCCGCCGTCGAGGAAGTCGTGGACCCAGCCGAACTCGTGGGAGTCGTCGAATCAGCCGGCGCCGTCGTCGTACCGGTCGGAGTCGAGGGCGTTGTCGACTCAGGCGGCGCCGTCGTCGTACCGGTCGGAGTCGAAGGCGTCGTCGAACCAGCCGCATTCGCGGACGTCGTTGCACCAGCCGGAGCGGAGGCCACACTCGTTCCGGCCGGCTGGTCGGCCGCTGCCGGCTGAGCGGCCCGAGCCTGCCCCACGGCCACGAGCGCCACCACGATCGTGACGAGGACCAGCCCGAGCTTTGCGCGATAGACGAATCCCATGGGTGCCCAATCCGGCGGCCCGGCCGGCACCATTTGGGTGCCGGCCGGTTCACCGGGCCGTTCAGCTCCAGACCACTCCACGCGAGGCGTGATTGGCCGGGAGCGTGCTAGCTGCTAGCTCTGGCTCTGACCTCCCGTCTGGTCCGTGCCGGCGTTGTTTCCAGCGCCGCTCAGCGCCCCGTTCAGGACGAACTGATTGGCGCTGTTGTCACCGGTCGAGACGTCGCCCGCACCGATGGTGACCGGAACGTTGGCGTTGACCGCCGTCTGATAGGCGTTCGCGCTCGACGCCGCCAGCTGACCGGTCCACGCCTCCTGGCCGCTCAGTTGGGCTTGCCCAGAGCCACCACCTCCAATGGACGGACCGTCGCTCGGTGCGTTCTGCATCTGCGTGCTGGTCTGAGTCGTGTTGGCGTTGTTGCCCGCGAAGCTGGCTGCTCCATTGAGCGCAGCCTGATTGGCGCTGTTGTTGCCGGTCGAGACGTTGCCGGCTCCGATCGTGACCGGGACGTTGGCGTTAACCGCGGTCTGGTTCGCGTTCGCGCTCGACAGCGCTGCTTGGAGCGTTGCCGCGCTTTGGCCGGACGCCTGGAACTGGCCGGCGCCGCCGCAGCCAATGAAGCAGCTGGACCCCGCGTTCTGCGTCTGGGTGTTGGTCTGGGTCGTGTTGGCGTTGTTTCCGGCGCCGCTCAGCGCGCCGTTGGCGGCGAGCTGGTTGGCGCTGTTGTCACCGGTCGAGACGTCGCCGGCCCCGATGGTGACCGGAACGTTGGCGTTGACCACCGTCTGGTTGGCGTTCGCACTCGACGCCGCCAGCTGACCGGTCAACGCCTCCTGCCCGCTCAACTGGGCTTGGCCGGCGCCGCCGCATCCAGCGAAACAGCTGGAGCCGGCGTTCTGGGTCTGGGTGTTGGTCTGGGTCGTTCCAGCGTTGTTGCCCGCCAAGCTACCCGCTCCGTTGAGGGCACCCTGATTGGCACTGTTGTTGCCGCTCGAGAGGCCGCCGCTCGGCTGGTTGCAGCCGCAGTTGCTGCTCGGCGGCGGAGGCGGCGGCTGGTTGCAGCCGCAGTTGCTGCTCGGGGGCGGAGGCGGCGGCTGGTTGCAGCCGCAGTTACTGCTCGGGGGCGGAGGCGGCGGCTGGTTGCAGCCACAGTTACCGCCCGAGGGCGGACCAGACGGCTTGGTGCTCGGCGGGTGGTCGCAGCCACAGCTGTTGCCGCCACCGATGGTCACCGGGGTGTTGGTGTTCATCGCGGTCTGATCGGCCTTTGCGCTTGACAGCGCGGCCTGGAGCGTTACCGCGCTTTGACCGGACGCCTGGAACTGTCCGGCGCCGCCGCAGCCGTACTTGCAGCTCGAGCTGGCGTTCTGGCTCTGCGTATTGGTCTGTGTCGTGCCTGCGTTATTGCCCGCGCCACTGAGCGCGACATTCGCCGCACCCTGGTTAGCGCTATTTGAGCCGCCCGAGGGCGAGGTTGGCGTCTTACCGCCTGGGGTTTGGTCGCAGCCACACCCACTCGAGCTGCCGCCGGCGCTCCCCGGCGAGTTGCCGTTGGTGGTGTTCTGCTTGGCCTTGGCCGATGACAGGGCCAGCTGGCCGGTCACGGCCTTCTGCCCGCTCAGCTGTGCCTGGCCGGCGCCGCCGCTGCCGACCGACGCGCCACCGCTCGACGCGTTCTGCGTTTGGGTGTTGGTCTGGGTTGTCCTGGCGTTGTTGCCGGCGCCGCTCGCCGCCCCGTTCAGGGCCAGCTGATTAGCGCTGTTCGAGCCGCCCGTCGGCGAACTCGAGGGCACGCTCGGCGTGTCCGACTTGCCGCAGCCACATCCGCCCGACGGCTTGCCGCCGCCGATCGTCACCGGGGTGTTGGCGTTCACCGCGGTCTGGTCGGCCTTTGCCGACGAGAGCGCCTTCTGGAGCGTGATCGCGGTCTGACCCGCGAGCTGCGCCTGCCCGGCGCCACCACCTCCGGCGCCGCCTCCTGGGCTGCCGTCCGCCATCGCCGTCGCCGGAACGGCGAGCGCAGCGATGCTGACGGCAGCAGCAATCAACCTCGATTTCATACTGCTCGTTCTCCTTGTTAGCTGGTGTGCCGCGCGGTGTGCGCGGCAATGGTCGGTTCAGTCCGGCCGCAGCTAACCGGGGCGTTCGAGCCGGAAAGCCAGGAGCGCTGACCGCCAGGGCACGACGTCCAGGGCCAGCAGTCCCGGCAGGAATCCGCGGAGTAGGGTCAGAGCGACGAGCGCAAGGACCGCGGCGGCGATCCCACCCGCTGCTCCGCCCGAGCCGCCGGCGGATGGTCCTCCGGCTCCGCCTGGGGGGAGAGAAGCTGTTGTTGGCACCGTCGGCCACGCGGTCGCGCTGGCCTCCGGGATGCCGAGTTCGCGCGCAGGGGCGCGGTGAACCGCGATCGGCCGCCGTCGCTCCGGGATGCGAGCGGCCCGGACCGGAAGCGATGGTCCATCGCGCTCGAGCGAGGTAACGGACGCGCCGGCGACGATCGGATGCCACGGAATCGGCGGGGCGATGTGAGGAGAGGCTTGATAAGCAACCGCGCTGGTCTGCGGCCGGGCCGGCCGCTGTCTCGACGGCTTCGCACCCCCGTGCCGGCCGCCCGGGTGCACACCCCCTGGCTGCCCACCGAGCGAACCCGCCCGCTGCGCGGCACCGGCCGCTGCACTCGCGGCGGGGTCTGGGATATGCGACGTTGCCCTTTGCGGGCTTGGCACGGGGATGCCCGGAACGGTCACGTGGGGCACGTTCACCTGAGACGCGGTTGGCGCCACCGACGGCGCCGGAACCGAGGCGACGGAGACGTGGGGCACTGACGGCGCTGCCTGTGGCGCTGGAGTCGACACGGCGGCCGCGGCAGCGCGCGCCCGCGCCGGCACGGCATCCGCGGCAGCGCGCGCCGGGGCCGGTAGCGCGGCTGCGGCGGCGGTGGGCACGGCGGCTGCGGCGGCGGTGGGCACGGCGGCCGCGGCAGCGGCGGGCACGGCCGCCGCACTGGCTTGGGCCACAGCCGCCCCGACGGCGGCCTGTGCGCCGGCGGGCACCACGGCGGGGACCTGCACCCCGCTGCCCGGGACCAGGCTGGCCGCATGCGCGCAGACCGGCGCGATGAGCACGTACCCGAGCACAACAGCCGTGAACGCCAACGAGCTCCGCGACCCCCACGACTGGCAAAGTTGACGATCAGCCATGATCAAAGCTCCTAGTTACTAATGTGTGCCGAAAGCGGTGATGCGATACATAAAGCTTCGGCTGGGCCTGGTATCTCTGCTACGTTCGCGGTGATATCGGTCGCAGGGGGACAACGCGACATCAAGGGCAAAGCTCATCTCCGATCGGCGGTAGCGTCGGCAGCCCAGCCGAGCGGCTCCGGATCTCCAGATGCCGTGAGGCAGGAGCTCGTGCGCTCGCATCTGCCGCTGGTGCGAGCCATGGCGCGCCGCTATGCGGGCCGCCGCGAGGAGTTCGATGACCTGGTCCAGGCCGGCTCGGTCGGGCTGGTCAAGGCGTCGAGTCGCTTCGATCCCGAGCGCGGCGTGGCCTTCGCGACGTACGTCGCGCCCGCCGTCGAGGGGGAGATGCGGCGCCATCTGCGCGAACGAAGCAGCGGCGTGCGGCTGCCTCGCGAGAAGCACAAGATGACCAGCGAGCTGGGGCGGATCCGCGGCGAGCTCGCCGCATCGCTCGGGCGTTCACCGGACGCCCGCGAGCTCGCCGCGGCGCTGGATGCGGACCTGCCCGAGGTGGAAGAGCTGATCGCCGCCGACCTGGCTCGTCACCCAGTCGTGCTCGGTTCCGACGATTCGGCGGTGGAACTCGAGGCCGAAGCTGAGCCCCAGGCCGAGAGCGAGTATCGCGTGCTCCTGGCCGAGGGCCTCCGCGTCCTCGACGCCCGTGAGCGCCGGATCGTCTTTCTCCGTTTCCACGCCGACATGACCGAGCGCCAGATCGCGCGGACAGTCGGGATCTCGCAAGCTCACGTGTCCCGCCTGCTCGAGGGCGCCCTGACGAAGCTGAGGGCCGAGCTGACGCGGTCCGCCGAGGCCGCCGGCCGTCGTGATAGCGCCGAAACATCTGTGATATCACCGCATGCGGGGTCTAAGATCGAGTCCGTGGGCGCGCAGAGCAAAGCCGACGGAGCACACAACACTCCGACGGCGGCGCCGGCGGAGCTAAGCGGCGAGGGCGCCTCGACCGGCCGGCGGAGTTCACGGTCGCGGACGACGACCGGCTACAGCGGCCGCATCCTCGTCCGCATGCCGAGCGAGCTGCATGAGCGGCTCGCGCTCGCCGCGGAGCGCGAGGACGTGAGCCTGAACCGGTATGTCAACGACGCCCTCTCCAGCTCGATCGAGTCGCCCCCCTCGCCGGGTACGGCAAGCAACGGTGCCGCCGGATCCAGCGCGGAGAGCACCGGTACCGAGGGGTCTCGCGCCGACCAACGAGGCCCCCGCTCGGGTCGGTTGTCCACCCGCGGGCTGGGCTTGGCGCTCGCGACGAACCTCGCGGTGGTCGTGATCGCCGCTGTCATCGCCGTCGTGCTGCTTGTGCTCGCGCTCGAGCGCGGCATCTGGTAGCTCCGAGCCTGCAACCCACCGTTCGCCATAGAGGATTCGCCGCCTGTCGTCGCGAACCGGCGGACGTGCGCAATAGCACCCTGCACGGCATGATCGAGGCGTTTGTCGACGAGGCGGGCGCCCAGCTCTCGGCCGAGACCGCTTCCGGCGCCGAGATCCCGTTCGAGCTCGT
>JAFAZZ010000293.1 GCA_019239375.1 Solirubrobacterales bacterium
AACGGCGTTCGCCGGGCGGCCGACATGTTCTTGGCCGAGAGGGCACGCTGCACCTCGGCGAAGTTGGTCGTCCAGTAACCGAAGCTGACCACGAAGCCGAGGCCGAAGACCACCCCGATCCAGCTCGACTTCAGCGGATTGGTCGGATGGTGCAGGCTGAGGCCCCTCCATGCGTGGAGACCCGGAGTGCCGAGCTTGGTGTAGTGCGTGATCCGGTGCTCGAGCCCGGACAGGCCGCCGATCGAGTGCAGCGCGACGAGGGTTAGCGGCAGCAGCGCGGCGACGATCACGAAGAACTGGAGCACCTCGTTGTAGACCGCCGAGGTGAGACCGCCGAGCGTGACATACACGAGGACGATGGCCGCCGCGATGAGGATCGAGCCGCCCACCGGCCAGCCGAGCAGCAGGTGGATGATCAGGGCCAGCGCGAACAAGTTGACGCCGCTGATCAGCACGGTGGCGATCGCGAAGGTGCCCGCGTTGAAGGCGTGCGCCGCCTCGCCGAAGCGCAGGCGTAGGTATTCGGGCACCGACCGGACCTTTGCCCCGTAGTAGAAGGGCATCATCACGAGCCCGAGGAACACCATCGCGGGGATCGCGCCGATCCAGTAGTAGTGCACCGCGGCCACTCCGTACTGGGCGCCGTTGGCCGACTGGCCGAGGATCTCGAGCGCGCCGAGGTTGGCGGCCATGAAGGCCAGGCCTGTGATCCAGGCGGGCAGTGAGCGCCCGGACAGGAAGAAGTCGAGGTCGGTCTTGATCGACAGCCGGGCGATGAACCCGATGCCAAGGACCACCGCGAAGTAGATCCCGATGATCACATAGTCGATCGCGCTGGGGTGCAGTCGCAGCATGAGCCTCTCCTTACCGAGGCCCTCCTACCCGACTTGGTGCTCAATCACTCCTAATCTCTCGATTTCGATGCGAATCTCATCACCCGACTTCAGGAACCGCGGAGGATCGAGCGCCATTCCGACCCCACTTGGGGTGCCGGTCAGGATCAGGTCGCCCGGCTCGAGCGTGCACGTCTGCCCGATGAAGTCGACCAACTCCCTGCACCCGAACACCAGGTCCGACGTACGCGAGTCCTGGCGCAGCTCACGGTTGACCCAGGTCCGCAGTCTGAGGTTCCCCGGATCGGGGATCTCGTCCGCGGTGGTGATCCATGGCCCGTATGGGCAGAACGTGTCGGCCCCCTTGGCGCGGGTCCATTGCGGCTCGCGGCGCTGCAGATCGCGCGCGGTGATGTCGTCGGCGATGCAGTAGCCGCCGATGCGCCCGCCCGCGCCGATCACGATGACGAGCTCGCCCTCGTAGTCCAGGCGACGCACCACCGACGGACAGCGAACCGGTCCCCCGGGGGGCGCCACCGACCCGCGGACCTTGACGAACACGACGGGCGCTTCGGGCGGCTCGCCCCCCATCTCGGCGATGTGAGAGGCGTAGTTCATCCCGATTGCGTAGACGGTCCCCGGCTCGGGCACCGGCGCAAGCAGATTGACCTCGGAGAGCGCCCACGACTCGGGAGCAACAGCAGACGCGGCGACGTCAGCGCCACCCGCGAGGGCGTCGAGGACCCGCAACCCGTCCGCGAACGCGCCGATCCGATCGCCGAGCACCGAGCCGGCGAGCGGCTCCTCCCGACCGGGTGCCAGGAACGTTGCGAGCTTCACGAGCGCGGCAGCCTACACGGCAACCGCGCTCGCGGGGCTCACACGCCCGCCGTGGCCTCGACCTTGCGGTCCGCCTGCACGTGCGTCACCGGAAGGCCCAGGCCGCGCGCTTTGCTGATCAGGTCGAGCTTCAGCCACCGCGAGATCCCCAGCGGCAGCGTCGAGATGATGATCTCGTCGTAGCTGCCGAGGTTGACCGCGTCCTGGATGGCCATGAGCGGCTCCGCGTCTCCGACGCTGCCGGTGACCTCATGACCTGCCGCTTCGGACAGCTTGGGCAATGCGGCGGCCAACACCCGATTGGCCTCGGCCGTTCCGGCGTCCTGCGGATCGACCACCTTGTGCATGCCATGGGGTTGCTGCGGTACCACGAGATGGAATCTCGCCGGGCTGCGCTGCGCACGATCGCGTACCGCGTCGAGCAACCCGCCGGTCGCCGCCGTCTGGTGCGCGATGACGAGTACTTGAGCCGGCTCTGCCATGACTCACCTCCAAGAGAGATGGACCGGTGAAGCGAGTATTCCACCGCCCCACCCGCTCGACAAGTGGCTCACTCCAGACGATATTCGCCCCGCGCCACGATGACCGCTGAGCCCCCCACCGTGATCCTCTCGATCTGCCCAGAGACGCCCTCGACCCGAGCGAACAACGCCGACCGCCGCCCGATCTCCACCCCCTGCTCGATCTCGATTTGGCTCCCGAATTCGATCCGGCCGTGGCGCGCGAGGTGCACGGCGAGCGGGCCGGCCGCCGACCCCGTGGCCGGGTCCTCGGCCACGCCCAACGCGGGACCGAACATTCGGTTCTTCCAACGCCCCCCGGCGCCGGCAAAGCAATTGATGCCGAACGCCCCAAGCCGCCCGAGCGCGCCGATGTCGGGCGAGAGGGCAGCAACCGCCTGGGCGCTCGGGAACTCCACATAGACATGGACCGGGCCGTTCCGGTAGGCCTCGATCGGCAGCCCGTCGGCAAACGGATCAACATCCAGCGCGCGAAGCAATTCCGAAACCGCAGCGAACGGCTCGGCGACCGGGACCGGCTGCTCCATCTCGCCGAACACAGGATCGGCACCGCCACCGCCTCGCGTCAGTGTCACCGGCACCACGCCGAGGCCGGTCTCGAGCCGGACCACGGGCGAACCCATGGCTCGGCCGACCACGAAGGCCGCGCCCAGCACCGGATGACCCGCGAACGGCAGCTCGATCGCCGGCGTGAAGATGCGCGCCCGCACGTGCGCCCCGGTGACCGACGAGCGCATCAGGAACACCGTCTCGGACAGATTCATCTCCCGAGCCGCCCGCTGCATCACTTCCGAAGACAACCCGGACGCGTCGGTGAACACGGCCACCGGGTTGCCCTGGAGCGGAGTATCGGTGAACACGTCGGCGACCGTGTAGCGGTACATCTTCATGACGCGCGCGCCATCTCCAGCAGCGTGGTCACAGTGGTCCAGTTTCGGGCGGTGGCGCGCACACCGAGCCCGTTGCCGGCCAGCGCAGCCCACAGCTTCGAACGAGCCACTCCCGCGGGATGCCACGCGTAGATCTCGCGCCCGATCGTCACGAGGCGCTCGTCGTCCACAGCCTTCTCGGTCATCCGCGCCACCACCTCGGGATCGGGCTCAGCCTCCAGGAAGCTGACTTGGTAGCGCTTCGGGTCGACCGCCACATCGCCGAGCGGATTGCGCGCCACCACCTCAGCCAGCTCGCAGTCCGTGCGCACGATCACGTCCACGTCGAACCCGAACCGCTCGCCGATCAGCTTTTCGCACCGAGCCGCGAGCGCCGCAGAATCCGCCCGGTTGCCGGACAGCACCACGTTGCCGCTCTGCACGTACGTCCGCACGTTCTCGAAGCCCGCCGAAGAGAGCACCGCACGCAGGTCGGGCATCGATACACGTTTGCGCGAGCCGAGGTTGATCCCGCGCAGCAGCAAGATTTGTGAGCGGCGCGCCGCGGAGCTGACGCTCGACATTCGCTATTCATACCCCATGGCCGCACTCGCCGACATCGATCTGCGCGACGGCTACGCCGATCTATCGGGGGCACGAATCCACTACGTCGAGGCCGGTGACGGTCCCATGGTTGTGCTGCTGCACGGGTTCCCCGAGTTCTGGTACAGCTGGCGCCGCCAGATTCCGGCCCTCGCCCGAGCCGGCTTGCGTGTGATCGCACCCGATATGCGTGGTTACAACCTCTCCTCCAAGCCACGCGATGTGTCGCTGTACGAGCCCCGGCGCCTGGCTCACGACCTCCGCGAGCTCATCGCGGAGCGGGGCGCAACGAGGGCGTTCGTGGCCGGCCACGACTGGGGGGGTGCGGTGGCCTGGATCGCCGCGATGGCCCATCCCGAGGCGGTCGAGCGCCTGGCCATCCTCAACGTCCCCCACCCCCGCCGGATGCTGGAAGCGCTGAGCCGCCCAGGCAAGCAGCTGGCCCGCTCCTGGTACATGTTCTTCTTTCAGCTGCCGTGGCTACCCGAGGAGACGGTCCGGGCCGGCGACTGGTGGTTCTTCCGTTACGGGTTCGAGCGCGATGCCCGCCCGGGCGCGTTCACGCCGGATGACCTCGCCCGCTACCGAGCGGCCTGGTCGCAGCCCGGCGCCGCCACCGCCACCATCAACTACTACCGGGCCTCTCTGCGTCGCCAGGCTGCCCACCGCGCCGACGCTGACGCCGAGCTTCGCCGCGTCCAGGCGCCGACGCTCGTCATCTGGGGCGAACGCGACCGCCACCTGGGCGCCGAGCTGGCCGAGCCCGATCGCGCCGACGTCCCGAACCTGCAACGCGTCGTCCGCCTGCCCGACGCCTCCCACTGGGTCCAGCACGACGAGCCCGAGCGCGTCTCGGCGCTGCTGATCGACTTCTTCAAGCGCTGACCCGGGATGATCAGGTCGACGTAGATCGCGCTCGTCTTGGCGAAGACGACGTGGTCAGCGTGCTGGGTGCAAAGCCTTCCCGGGCCCGCATTTGAAACCCGGGACATAATCCGCGCTCACTTGTCCACTCCCGCTGACGGTTCGCGAAAGTTCACTGGCCGCTCCGTGTTTGTTACCGGCGCGTACGGGTTGGTGGGCAGCTGGCTGGTCAAGGCCCTCCTTGACCGCGGCGCGCGGGTGACGGTGCTCAAGCGCGATGGCGCCGCTGCTTCCGCACTCGACCTCGAGGGCACCGCGCGGCTGGTCAACGTCGTTCACGGCGACCTCGGCGACGCGCTGGTGCTCGAACGCGCCCTGAGCGAATACGAGGTCGACACGGTCTTCCACCTCGCCGCGCAGACGATCGTCGGCGTTGCCAACAAGGCGCCGCTGAGCACGTTCGAGAGCAACATCCGCGGCACCTGGTTGACGCTCGAGGCCTGCCGCCACGTCGGCATCCAGCGCACCATCGTCGCCGCCTCCGACAAGGTCTACGGCGCCCACGACGACCTGCCCTACCGCGAAACCTCCTGGCTCGAGCCACGGCATCCGTACGAGGTCTCCAAGGCCGCGACCGACATGCTGGCGCGTTCCTACTGGTACACCTTCGGCTTGCCGGTGGCGGTAACGCGCTTCGCGAACGTGTACGGGGGCGGGGACTTCAATCTTTCTCGACTCGTGCCGGAGGCCGTCCTCGCCGCCATCGAGCG
>JAFAZZ010000388.1 GCA_019239375.1 Solirubrobacterales bacterium
GCGATCAACTCGCGCGCCCACGCGTACGTCGCAGTGGCGGCGCTCGACGCCAAAGGCCGCCGGCTGGCGCGGTCCCCTGTTCAGAAGGTGTTCTGAGCCCGGCGTCTAAGCGGGCCTTGGGCGGTCGTGCACACACTTCCTCACTACAATCCCCGCCGCATGCGGCGGCGGATCAGATCCGCGGCCTTTCCCGTACACCGTCATTCGGTGCCCCAACTGCTCGTGGACGGGATCTTGGTCGCGCTCGCTTACTACCTTGCCTTCCGGCTCCGGTTCACCGAGGGGCTCGGCGGAGCCAACGAGCGCTACGCCGATCTGCTCACCAAGACCATCTACTGGGTGGTGCCCGTCTCGCTCGTGACCCTGGCACTGTTCGGCCAGTACCAACGGCTGTGGACATTCGTGGGCCAGCGCGACTACGAGGCCGTGGTCAAGGGACTCGTCGTGGCAACGCTGGTCATCGTGGGCGGAATTGCCTTCCTGCACCCGGTGACGACCACCGTCGAGTTCCAGACCACGCCCGTCACCCTCCCGGGAAGCGTGATCGCGTTGTTCTTCCTGCTCGCACTGGCCTTCCTGATCGCCGCGCGCTTTCTCGTGCACCTGGTCGTGGAGGGACGTGTGCGGAGCTTTCGCACGGCGAAAGGCGCGCGCGATGTCCTCATCGTGGGTGGCGGCGACGGCGGCCGACTGGTCGTACGCGAGCTGATCCGCAATCCGCAGCTGCGCCTGCGCCCGGTTGGCTTCGTGGATGACGACCCCCGCAAGCAGGGGATGAAGGACGAACATGGGTTGAAGGTGCTGGGAACGACCGACTCTGAGGACCTGGCCCGCATCCTGGATGAGGTGGAGCCCGACGAGGTCGTGATCGCGATTCCCTCCGCGCCCGGCACGCTGCGTGCCCGGGTGGTCGCGGCCTGCCGGGAGCGCGGTATCCCGGTGCGGACGACGCCGACCGTGTTCGAGTTGCTCAGGGACAGCGCCGGGCACCTGAACGTGACCCGCCAGCTGCGCGAGGTTCGGGTGGAGGACATCCTGGGCCGCGAGCCGGTTCGAATGGAGATCGAGCGGGTGGGCGCGTACCTGTCGGGGCAGGTCGTGATGGTGACGGGGGCCGGCGGATCGATCGGCGCCGAGCTGTGCCGGCAGATCTCTCGCGTCGCGCCCCGAACGCTCGTCCTGGTCGATCACGCCGAGGACAACCTGTTCGAGATTCTCCGCGAGCTCGAGGAGGACCGGCACGTGCGCACTGCGGTCGGCGTGCTCGCCGATTGCAGGGAAGAGGAGCGGATGCGCGAAGTCCTCTCCGAGCACCGGCCGAGCATCGTCTTCCACGCGGCCGCCTACAAGCACGTGACCATGATGGAGGTCAATCCCGTCGAGGCGATTCGCAACAATGCGCTGGCCACGCGCGTGGTGGCGCGGATCGCCGCCGAGACGCAGGTGGGGACGTTCGTGCTCGTCTCGACCGACAAGGCGGTCAAGCCGGCCACCGTGATGGGCGCCTCCAAAGCGCTGGCCGAGTGGGCGGTGGAGGCGGCCGCTTTGCGTTACCCCGGCACCAGGTACGCGACCGTGCGTTTCGGCAACGTGCTGGGCTCGTCGGGATCCGTGGTGCCGATCTTCCGCCGCCAGATCGCCGCCGGAGGCCCGGTCACCGTCACCGACTCGCGGATGAAGCGCTACTTCATGACGATTCCGGAGGCCGTGCAGTTGATCATCCGGGCCGGCTCCTTGAGTGAGCGCAGCGGTGAGGTATTCGTGCTCGAGATGGGCGAGCCGGTCTCGATCCTCGACTTGGCCGAGACGATGATCCGGCTCTCCGGGCTGGAGCCCGAGGTGGACATCGCCATCGAGATCGTGGGCGCGCGACCCGGCGAGAAGCTGCACGAGGACCTGTTCAACCCCTACGAGCGCCTGCAGCCCACTCCCGCCCAGAAGATCCTCCGAGCCGCCCACGAGCCGCTCGATCCGCAGTGGGTGGAGATGACTTTCGGGGAGATCAACCTGTTGGTGCTCGAGGGCGATGCGGCCGCCCTCGCCCAGCACGTGGCTAAGCTGGCCGGCGCGCGTGTGGCGGCGCGCGCGGCGAATGCCAGCCTCCCTCGTCTGCCCACGTAGACTGCGCCGCGCATGACCCCGTTCCCTCTCGGCCTGTCGATCCACCACTTCGTTTCCTCGGTCGGAGCGGAGGTCGGCTTCGCGTCGCTGATCGCGGTCGCCATCCTCGTGTTGCTCTACTTCGCGCAGGCGCGGGAGACCGCGACGCTCAGGGCGCGGGCCGACGAGGCCGGGTTCAGGGTGCAGGAGCTCGAGGCTCGCCTCGCGGAGCTGGCTGAGCAGGTCGGGGCTCTGCCGGCGGAGATCTCGGTGAGCCGCTCCGCCGGGGCACGCGTCGCGGCGGCGCAGGGTGGGCTCACCGGACGCGTCGCGGCCGGCGTACCGGCAAGCGCTGGAGCGGCCGCGGCAACGCTCCCGCCGTCGGCGCCCGCCGGCATGGCGGCGCCGGCGCTCGCGGCGGCCACGCGGTTGATTCCCGACCCTGACTCGTTCGTCCGCGAGCCCGTGCCCGCGACCGAGGCGGCTGGCGCGAACGGCGATGGCCACCGTCCAGTGGCCGCACCGCTGGCGGCCGCGACGACCATCAACCCGCCCGGCCGGAGCTCGGTCGGCGCGCCGGCTGGCATGGTCGCGCCGCCGCCTGGAGTGGCGCCGGACGCGACCCGCGCTCCCGGCGCGGGTGGCCCGCGCCGTCCGGTTGGCGCGACCGCCCAGGGTCGTCCGTCCGGCGCCGGCCACACCCGCTCCGGCGGACCCGGACGCTCGCAGGGTACGGCGCTGCGCCCGCCGCCGCGCCGATCCAAGGCACGGCTTGCGCTCGGGGCCTTGATCGCGGCGCTGGTCGTCGCGGCGATCGCGGCCGGCGTGATCGTCCTGACCAACCGCACCGGCTCCTCGAGCGCGCACACATCGTCGCTGAACAGCTCGCTGGCCAGCCGGCGAACGGGGCAGGCCAACCCGGTGCGTCCATCGACGGTCACGGTGTCGGTGCTCAACGGGACCGATATGCAGGGGCTGGCCGGGCACGTGGCCCAGCGGCTCGCGGCCGAGGGTTACCGGAAGGGCGCCGTGACCAACGCCTCGGACCAGACGCAGACGACTAGCGTCGTGGCCTTCATGGCTCCGACTTACCGGCGCGAAGCGCTTGCCGTGGCCGCCGCGCTCAAGCTCACCCGGACTTCGGTGCAGCCGATCGACGCGAGCACCAAAGCGATCGCGTGTCCGCCCACGAAGGCGTGCACCTCCTCGGTCGTCGTGACGATCGGTCGCGATCTCGCGACGCAGTAGCGCCGCGAGTGGACCACTAAGTGCGAGACCTGCTCGACCTCCCGGAGCGGAGCTCCAAGCCGCGGAGCGCTGGCGTCACGCACGTGATCGACCGCGGGCTGTCGCTCGCCGAGATCGAGGGGATGATCGAGGTGTCCGGCGAGTTCGTCGACATCGTCAAGCTTGGCTGGGGCACCGCGCTGGCCACCGGCAATCTGAGGTCCAAGCTCGAGCGCTACCGCTCCCACGGGATCCCGGTCGTGCTCGGCGGCACGCTGACCGAGCTGGCCATCAGCCGAGGGCGGCTCGACGAGCTGATCGCCTGGGTGCATGAGCTGGGCCTCGCGCATTTCGAGATCTCCGACGGGACGATCTCGCTCGAGCACGAGCGCAAGCTGGAGCTGATCGACCGCCTGGCCCAGGAGTTCACCGTGCTCTCCGAGGTGGGCTCGAAAGACGACACGGGAGCGATCACGCCGCCCTACGTGTGGGTCGAGCAGATGCGGGCGGAGCTGGGGGCCGGCGCCTGGAAGGTGATCGCGGAGGGTCGCGAGGCGGGCACCGCCGGGATCTTCCGGCCTTCGGGAGAGGTACGCGAGGGTCTGATCGGCGAGATCGTGCACGAGATCGCCCCAGCCCGGATCATGTTCGATGCGCCGCGCAAGGACCAGCAGGTGTGGTTCGTGCGCCGGTTCGGCCCAGAGGTCAACCTGAGCAACGTCCCGGTGGGCGAGGTGCTCGCGCTCGAGACGCTGCGACTCGGGCTGCGCTCGGACACGCTCGGGATCGGCGGCCGGTGAGCCCTTCATCCTTGAACGGGGTGTTGCTGGCTCGCCACGGCGAAACCGATGACAACCGCCAGCCGATCCGCTTTCAGGGGTTCCGCGACACGCCTTTGAATGACACCGGGCGCGCGCAGGCGCACGAATTGGCGGCGCGGGTGGCGGCGCTCCAGGAGCCCATCCGGTCGCTGTGGGCCTCCGACCTGAGCCGCGCCCGGGAGACGGCCGAGATCGTCGGCGCTCGGATCGGGCTCGAGCCGCGTCTGGATGCGCGTCTGCGCGAGGCCAGCCGCGGCGTGTGGGAGGGCCGGCGGTTCATCGATGTCAAGCGCGAGGAACCCGGGCAGTTCGCCGCGTGGATGCGGGCCGGGGCTTCCTGGCGCTTTCCCGGGGGCGAGTCGCTGCGCGAGCAGCAGGAGCGAGTAGTGGCGGCGCTGAGCGACATCGAGGCTGCCGGCGAGCTCCCCGCCCTGGCCGTGTGCCACGGGGGTTCGATCCGGGTGATGCTGTGCCTGCGCGATCCTCGGGGCCTAGATGCGTTCCACACCTTCGAGGTCCCGAACGTCGCCGTCGTTCCGCTGTAATGGGCACGCTTGCCATGACGACGACTCGGCTCTCGACCGTCGCGTTCGGGATCCTAGTAGTGGCGACGATTGCGGCCTTCTTCGTCACCCAGCACCTGAAGGTGACCACACCGTTGATCCAGGGGGCGCCGCGGCCGGTACCAGGGGTGATCGATCCGCTGCACGGCGTGTCGTGTGCGGGGCGCAACAATGGCGCGACGACGATCTCGTTCTACCTGCAGCACCGTAGTGATGACGCCGATGTGTACGTGATCGACGGCGGGGGCGAGATTGTGCGCACGGTGGCGATCGGGCGGCACATGCGCAAGAACGTGCGAAACCCAGACGGGGTGTTCCACTGGGATGGGCGGTCAGGGGACGGGCGAGTCGTGCCCGACGGCACCTACCACTTCCGGGTGGCGCTCCTGCACCAGGGGAGGACGATCGATCTGACCGGGGTTCCGGTCACGGTCAAGACGATGGCGCCCAGTCCGGTGGTGGTGAGTGTGTCACCAGCGCTGATCCCGACCGGTTCCGGGAGCACCCGCGTGACGATCCGCTACGCCGGCAACGAGACCCGGAGCGCCACCGTGCTCCTGTACCGGATCGACCGGTCGGGGCCGCCGCGGCTGATCAAGACGTTCGTGACGGGGTGGGACCGCCAGACGACAGTGTGGGACGGGACGATTCGCGGTGGGCCGGCGCCGGCTGGGACCTACCTGGTGAGCCTCGAGGTGACCGACGCCGCCTGCGACACGGGCCGTTGGCCGTCGCGGCTTCCACCTTCGCCCGCGGAGCTGGCCCGCGCCGGCGTGACCGTGCGATAGTGGCGTTCGTTCGGTGGCGTTGGTTCGGTGGGGTTGGTTCGGTGGGGTTGGTTCGGTGGCGTTGGTTCGGTGGGGTCCTTCCGGGCGGCGTCCCTCCCGGGCTACGCCGGTGTCCGAGCCGGCGGGGGTGCCGGGCGTGCCGGTGGCGACGCCGGTCACGGTGGCACGCGCAGTCGCTCGCTGCGCGGCGGCAGCGGCCGCCCGGCTGCGGCGACCGGCCGTCGGTGCACGAGCAGCGCTGTCGACCCTGTAAAACTCGCCAAACCCACCCGCCGCGCCGCCGCTCCGGCAACATAAGCAGGCTCTCGATGCTTATGTTGCCTCAGGGCCGGCGCGGGGACGGGCTTTGGTGAGTTTTGCAGGGTGTTGGGCGATGCTGGGGCGGTCGCGGGGGCGGCGGTGGTGGGCGATGCTGGGGCGGTCGCGGGGGCGGCGGTGCTGGGCGATGCTGGGGCGGTCGCGGAGGCTATCAGCGCCGGCCGTCGAGGGCGCGCCGTACCGTTAGCACCCGATGACGGCCTACCTGAAGCGCCTGGTGAGCTCGCTGGCGGCCTACCAGGTCGCCGACGTGGTCTCGAAGTTCATCGCGGTGCTGCTGCTGCCGGTCTACACCCGGTACATCGCGCCCGCGGGCTACGGGGTGGTGGAGTTGCTGGCCAACGGCGTGATCCTGATCAGCATCCTGGTCCGCTTCGGGATCATCGAGTCGTTCTTGCGGTTCTACTTCTCCGACGAGGACACCGCCCGGCGCGACGCGCTGGCTCGCCGCTCTGTCGGCTTCCTGCTCGTGAGCACCACGATAGTGTCGCTGGCCCTGGCGGCAGCCGCCACACCGCTATCACGCCTCGTGCTCGGCTACCCGGACCCGACGATATTTCGTATCGCCGTGCTGGGCCTGTGGGCCTTCACGAACCTCGAGCTGGCGTATGCATTGCTGCGCGTGGACGAGCGGCTTCGCACCTACGCGATCGCCTCGCTGATCAACGTGGGACTCACCGTGGGGGCCTCGTTGGCCCTCGTCGTGGGCCTGGGTAAGGGCGCTCGGGGACTCCTCCTGGGCAACTACGGTGCCTCGACGGTGGTGCTGCTGGGCGTGTGGTGGACGATGCGCGGTCGTCTGCTGCGGCCGGGCCCCCGCGCAGGCGAGGGGCACGCGGTGCTGCTCCGCTTCGGGCTCCCCACCGTCCCGGCCGAGGCGTCCGTGTACGCGCTCAGCATCATCGACCGCTATTACATCTTTCACGGGCAGTCGCCGCGGCTGGCCGGGCTGTACTCGATCGCGGTCAAGCTGGCCGGGTCGGTCGCCTTCATTGTTCGTGCTTTCCAGTACGCATGGCCACCCTTGGCCTACTCGGTCCGCGATGATGCCGAGGCTGCCCAACTGTATGGACTGGTGACCACCTACTACCTGCTGGTGAGCGGACTGGTCGTGGCCGGACTCGCCCTGCTTGGGCGCTGGGTCCTGCGTCTGCTGGCCGCACCCGCCTTCTACGGCGCGTACCGAGCGCTGCCGTGGGTGGCGCTGGGGTGGGCCCTGTACGGATTGTGGGTGGTGTTCCTGGTCATCGCGGGCCGAGCCAAGGTGACCACCCGCAACTTCCCGGCCGCACTGGCCGGGCTCGCGGCAAACGTGATCATGCTGCTGATCCTGGTGCCGGCGCTGGGCATCGCCGGCGCGGGGATTGCGCTGTGCGGGGCCTACGTCGTGATGATCGCGGTCATGCACGCGCTGACCCGACGGGCGTTCGCGGCGGCGTTCGAGTGGCGCCGGCTGGCTCAGCTGGCGCTCGTGCTCGGCGGGTTTGCTGTGGCGGGCGACGTGCTGCTGCCCACGCACGGGGTCGCCGGCTTGATGACCCGCATCCTCGTCCTGGCGGCCATGCCGTTCGTGCTGCTCGCCACGGGATTCGCCCATCGCCAGGAAATCGAGCAGGGGCGCGCGCTGCTCCGGCGCGCCGCGAGGCGAGGGATGGCCGGTGAGCCGGCCTGAGCAGAGCGCGAAAGGAGGGGGATCCGCGGGGATTCGCCCGACGGTCAGCGTTGTCATGCCGTTCGCCGGCGAGGAGCGCGCCGCCGAGACCGCGATGGATGCGCTGCTCGCGCTCGACCTGCACCCGGGCGATGAGCTGATCCTCGCCGACAACTCAGGCGTGGCCGCGGCGCGCGGCGGCGTCGCGGTGATTACGGCCAGCGGCGAGCGTTCTCCGGCCCACGCCCGCAACGTCGGCGCCGCCCACGCGCGTGGCGATTGGATCCTGTTCCTCGATTCCGACTGCGGCGCGCCCCGCGGGTTGCTCGACGCATACTTCGCGACACCGGTGGCCGACGACGTGGGAGCCTTGGCCGGCGAGGTGGTCCCGATGGCTGGTGGCGATTCGCTGGCTTCGCGCTACGGCTCGGCCCGCAGCTTCCTCTCTCAGCAAGTGCACCTGAACCACCCGTATCGGCCGCGCGCGGTCGCCGCCAATCTGCTGGTGAGACGGACCGCCTTCGAGCAGATCGGCGGCTTCTACGAGGGGGTGCGGGCGGCCGAGGACACCGACTTCAGTTGGCGCCTGCAGCAGGCGGGCTGGCGACTGGAGCTCCGGCGTGGCGCGTGCGTCGAGCATCGCTACCGCGCAACGGTCACCGACCTGCGCCGGCAATGGCGTGGCTACGCGGCCGGCCGCGCTTGGCTGGCACGCCGCTACGAGGGCTTTACGCCCGAGCCCGCCGTGGTTCGGGCATTGGGGCGCATGCGCGGGCGGACACCGAGGCGTCTGAGGTTGCCCGGCCCTGGGGCCACGGCGGCAGGCGCGGGAGGGCGGGCGGTCCGCGACCGTGAAGCGCCGCTCGTACAGGTGGGGACGCTGGAGCGTGGCCGCTTCCTGGCCCTCGACGCGCTGCTGTCGGCCGACGAGCTGGCCGGGCTGGCCTTGTCGAATCGGCCGGTCGGCCGTCCGCGGACCATGGCGGATGTGGTGGTCGTCGCCGATCGCTTCCCGGTGCGCGGAGATCCGCTCGTGGAGTTCGTCCGGGCGCTGGGGAGCGCCCGGGTTGAGGCGTCCGCGCGGCCGGACCGGTTCGACGCCGACATCGCGCGCGAGATCGTCACCGACTATCGCGAGGACGACGGCATCGCCGCTCGCACAGGGTCACTGGTGGCGCTGGTGGCGCGCCATCCGCTGCGCTCGGCCGGTGACATGAGGGACCGCCGCCGCGGGGAGCCGAAGCTGTCGGCGCTGGCTCCGGCTGCGCTGCGGTTGGAGCGCGACAGCGACGCCCGGGTGCACGCTCTCGGGGGCGACGATGTCCGGAGCACCGCGCGCCGCCTGGCCCGGCTGGCCGGGCGGCCACTGGATGAGCCCCATCGTTGATGCACGTCCACATCGTCGATCCGTCGGCTTACACGCCCCCCTACGACCACGCGCTGTCGGCGGCGCTGGCGAACGCCGGGGCCAAGGTCGAGCTGATCACGAGCCGCTTTGGCTACAGCAGCGTTCCCGAGGGCGACGGCTACGCGGTGCGCGAGCTGTTCTACCGCCACGCGCGGGGCGATCCAGGCTCTCGGAGGCGTACGGCGGCCAGGCTGCTCGAGCACTTGCCCGACATGTGGCGCTACCGCACCGTGGCCGAGCGCGCGGACGTGATCCATTTTCAGTGGCTGGCCGTTCAGGCTGTCGATCGATACTTGCTCCCGGCGCGGCCGACCGTGTTGACCGCCCACGACCTGCTCCCGCGTGAGCCGCGCCTGGGTCAGGCCTTCGCACAACGGCAGTGCTACCACGCGGTCGACGCGATCGTGGTGCACTCGCGCTACGGCCGTCGGCAGCTGATCGACGGCTTGGGAATCGACGCCGCCAAGGTCCGCGTGATCCGCCACGGGGCGTTCGAGCACCTGACCGTCCAGCCAGCCGAGGTGCCTCTTCCGCGCGAGCTGGCCGCGGTGCGCGCGCCGGTCGTGTTGTTCTTCGGCCTGCTTCGCCCCTACAAGGGCGTGAAGACCCTGTTCGAGGCCTGGCGCGGCGTCCCAGACGCCGAGCTCTGGGTCGTCGGGCGACCGCGGATGCCCCTCGATCCCCTGCGTGCGGCGGCGCCCGCGGGGATCCGCTTCGTCCCGCGCTTCGTCTCCGATGTCGAGCTGCCGGCGTTCTTCCGCCGCGCCGACATCGTGGTGCTCCCCTATACCCGGACCGAGCGGCTCGACTGGTCGGGAGTGTTGGCGACCGCGCTGGCCTTCGGCAAGCCAATCGTGGTCAGCGACGTAGGCGGGCTGGGCGAGGTCGCCGCCGAGGGAGCGGCACGGCTCGTGGCGCCTGGCGATGCCGACGCGCTGCACGCGGCGCTGGTGAGACTGCTGGGCGATCCACAGGAACGCGAGGGCCTGGCCCGGGGCGCGCTTAGCGCGGCAAAAGGGTCCTACTCGTGGCAGGCGAGCGCGCGCGAGACCCTGGCGCTGTACCGAGAACTGGTTCCATAGCCCGCCGTGAGCATCGTCGCGATCGTGTTCTGGGTCTCCGTTGGCCTGGTGCTCTACGCCCACGTGGGCTATCCGTTGCTGCTCGGCCTGCTCGCCGCGCTGCGCGGCCATGGAGGCACAGCAGGTCCTCGTTCCGCGGCCGAGGACGAACTGCCGCTGGTCTCTGTGATCGTCGCCGCGTACGCCGAGGAGGACGTCATCGCCGGTCGGGTGGCGAACATCCGCGCGCTCGAATACCCGCCTTGGCTGATCGAGCTGATCGTGGCCTGCGATGGATCACCCGATGCGACGGCCGTGCGCGCGCGGGAAGCAGGCGCCGACGTAGTGCTCGAGCTGCCCCGCGGGGGCAAGATCCGCGCCCAGGACGCCGCGGTGGAGCGGGCCCGGGGCGAGATCGTGGCTTTCTCCGATGCCAACGTGACCTGGCAGCCAGATGCGCTTCGGCGGCTGATGGCGCCGTTTGCCGACCCGCGCGTGGGCTACGTATGCGGCGAGGTTCAACTGGTTGACGCAGCCGGCTCCAACCAGGAGGGGCTCTATTGGCGCTATGAGCTTGCCCTGCGCGCGCTCGAGTCGCGGGTGCGGTCAGTGACCGGCGGCAACGGCGCAATCTATGCCACCCGGCGCGAGTCCTATCTGATCGTTGACCCGATCATGGGCCATGACCTGTCGTTCCCGTTCAACATGGTCAAGCGCGGATGGCTGGCGCTCGGCGTGCGCGAGGCCCAGGCCCGCGAGAAGATGGTCCCCACGATCGAGGGCGAGTTCGCGCGCAAGCGGCGGATGATGAGCCACACCTGGCCGATCGTCCTGCGGGGCGGAATGCTCTCGCCTCGGGGCTACGACCCGACGTATGCATTCATGATCGTCTCGCACCGGATCCTCCGGTACCTGACGCCGTTCCTGCACCTCATCGCGCTGATCGCCAACCTGCTTGCGCTCGGTCAGGGGTGGGTGTACCGGGTGACGCTGGCGCTCCAGGTCGGTGTGCTCCTCGCCGCGGCGCTCGCGCGGCTCGTGCCGACCCGGCCGATGCTGATCGCCCGCTATTACGTGCTCATCACGGCCTCCCTGGCGGCCGGCCTATGGGATTGGCTGGTGCACGGAACCTCAGCGGGCTGGGAGCCGGCGGAGGGGACGCGATGAGCTATTCGGCGCGCGCCCTCGATCTGGCGATCGGGGGCCTCGGCTGCGTGCTGGCGGCCCCGGCGGTGGCGCTGCTGGCGCTGGCGATCCGGATCGAGTCGCCTGGCCACCCGATCTACTCCCAGACCCGCGTGGGCAAAGACGGCGAGCTGTTCGAGATCTACAAGCTGCGGACGATGGTCCGCGGCGCCGAGTTCACCGGCGCCGGCCTGGCCATCCAGGAAGGCGATGACCGGATTACCCGGATGGGGGCGTTCCTGCGCCGCTACTCGCTCGACGAGCTGCCGAATCTGTGGAACGTCCTGCGTGGCGAGATGTCGATCGTAGGCCCGCGTCCAACGCTGGCGGTGCAGGTCGAGCAGTACACCGAACGCCAGCGCGGCCGGCTTGCCGTAAAACCTGGGATCACCGGGTGGGCGCAGGTGAATGGCCGCGCCGCGCTGCCCTGGCCCGAGCGGATCGAGCTCGACCTGTGGTACGTCGAGCACCGCTCGCTCCGGCTGGACCTCCACATCCTGGCGCGGACGGTACGGATGGTGCTGGGCGGGCAGGGCATCTACAAGGGCGAGAGGGGTGGATGGATCCCGCCGAGCCAGAACTAGCGGTCCTCTTGACCGGCGTCGGCAAGCGCTACGACATCGTTGCCGCGTTTGCCCAGCATGCCCGCGTGGTCGCCGCTGACCCCAATCCGCTAGCGCCGGCTCAGTACGCGGCGCATCATCGGTTTGAGGTCCCCCGCATCCAGGACCCCCAGTACGTGCCGGCACTGCGCGCGCTGTGCGACGAGTTCGCGGTCGGCGCCGTCGTGCCGCTCACCGACCTGGACCTCGAGGTCCTCGCGGTGGCCCGACAGGCCGGCGAGCTGCCGGCCTTTGTCCCGGATCCGGAGATCGCCCGTGCCACGTTTGACAAGTACGAGACACACCTGCTGCTCTCGCGGCTCGGGTTGCCCTCGCCGCCCACCGGGTTGCCGGGTGAGGCGGTCGAGGCCTTTCCGGTGATGGTGAAGCCGCGGTGGGGATCGGGCGCCCGCTCGATTCACCGCGCCGATGACGCGCGCGCCGCGGCTTTCTTCGCCGACTACGTCCGCGAACCAACGATGGTGCAGCGCTTCATGGACGGGCCGGAGTTTTCGATCGACGTGCTGTCCGACCTGCGCGGGTGCTGCCTCAACGCCATCCCGAGGACGATGATCGAGTCGCGCGGGGGGGAGTCGATCAAAGGCATGGTGATCGCCGACGAGGAGCTGATCGACCTCGGCCGGCGGGTGGCGGAAGCCCTGGGGGTGCGCGGGCCCGCCACCATCCAGGCGTTCCGTGATCGGCAGATCGGCCTCGGGATCACCGACGTCAACACGCGTTTCGGCGGAGCCTTCCCCGCCCCGATGTACGCCGCGCTGCCCGGCCGCACGTATCCCGAGCTGATCGTGCGCATGGCGCGGGGTGAGGAGATCGAGCCGCACGTCGGCGAGTTCCGTGCCGGCATCACCTTCACTCGTTACTACTGGCAACTCGAGCTCGACGCCGAGCTGCGGCCCACCGGACGCGACATCGTCGACCCGCCGGGGCCGCCGGCGCCGCGGTAGTCGAACCGCGGTACCCTAACCGGCTTGACTGGCTGGTCAGCCAGTAGGTCCGGCGGGACCTCCGCCCTGTAACTTGCAGGGGCAACGGCAAGAGGAGGACGGCAAATGGCGAAGAACTTGCGATCGCTGAACGGGCAGGTGGTGGCGATTACCGGTGGGGGTCGTGGGATCGGCCGCGCCACCGCGTCGGCGCTGATCGCCCACGGCGCACGGGTCGCCCTCGGCGACATCGATGCGCCACTGGCCGAAAAGACCGCGTCGCAGCTGGGGTCGGGGACGATCGGCCTGCCGCTCGACGTGACCGATCGCGAGAGCTTTGCCCGCTTTCTGGACGAGGTGGAGCGGCAACTCGGTCCGCTCGACGTGCTGGTCAACAACGCCGGGATCATGCCGATCGGCCCGTTCGCCGAGGAGACCGACGCGTGCGCGCAGCGGATGGTCGACATCAACCTCCACGGGGTGATCCTCGGCTCGAAGCTGGCCATCGAGCGGTTCACGCCGCGGGGCCGCGGCCACATCGTGCAGCTGTCCTCGATCGCCGGCAAGATCGGTTTCCCGGGTGGCGCCACCTACGCCGCCACCAAGCACGGGGTGGTTGGGTTGACCGAGGCCCTGCGTTCGGAGCTCCGGGATACCGGGATCGAGCTGCACCAGGTGCTGCCGATTGGCGTCAACACAGAGCTTTACTCGGGCGTGTCGCGGGCACGAGGCTTCCCGACGGCCGAGCCCGAGGAAGTCGCCGAGGCGATCGTCGAGCTGCTCCAGACGGGGAAGTTCGAGATCTACGTGCCGAAGTCAGTGGGGGCACTCATGCGGCTGAAGGGGCTGATACCGCGTCGCGTGGCCGAGGGGATC
>JAFAZZ010000451.1 GCA_019239375.1 Solirubrobacterales bacterium
GCATATACGTGTAGCGGTGGCTACGAGCGAGGGACAGATCCTCGCCGAGGAGAGCGACAAACTGGACGTGGACCGGCAGGCCGCCGAGGCACTCGACCGCGCCCGGGACCTGCTCATGGTCGTGATCGAGCGGGCTGGCGTCTCGCTGGACGCGCTTCGCGCCGCCGCCGCCGGCATCCCCGCACCCCTGAACTGCGAGACCGATCGCGTCGGCTCGCCGACGATCCTGGCCAGCTGGGTCGACCTCGACCCGCGCGAGGAGTTGCGCCGGCGAACCGGCCTGAACTTCACCCTCGGCAACGACGCCGCGTTTGGCGCGCTCGGCGAGATGACCTATGGAGCCGCCCGCGACTTCACCGACTTCATCTACGTCAAGGCGTCCAACGGCATCGGGGCCGCACTGGTCCTGAACGGACGGCTATACCGCGGATCCCACGGCATGGCCGGCGAGATCGGTCACACCCAGATCGACCCCACCGGCGCGTGGTGCCGCTGCGGCAATCGCGGCTGCCTCGAGGCCATCGTCTCGATCGACGTGGTCCGGCGCCAGCTCGAGCCGCTCGGTCTCGATCCCCTCGATCCAGAGGACATGGAGCACCCGGTGGCGACCAAGGTCCTGGCCGAATCCGGTCGCACCGTCGGCGTGGTGATCGCCAACCTGTGCAACACCCTCAACCCGGAGGCGGTGATCCTGGGAGGCGACCTGGCCTCCATCGGCGCCCACTTCACGGACGGCGTTCGCGACTCGGTCCGCCATCTCGCGCAGCCAGGTCCGGCACTGGACACAGCAGTGATCCCCACCGCGCTCGAGGGCCGCGCCGAGCTGCTCGGCGCGGTCGCCTGCGCCGCCGCCGCACCCCAGGCAGCGGTGCGGGCATAGTCGGCCCGGCGCGTCAGGATGCTTTGCTCTTGGTGCGCGTGCGGGTCGCCTTTTTGGTCGCCGCTTGCCGCTGCTGACCCCTTCGAATGCGACTTGACGCGGTCTTCTTGGCCTCGGCCTGCCGCTGCTGGCCGCTCCGCTTACGACCGGCCGCGCTCTTCTTGGCCGAAGCTTGCTTCGCCGTGGCTTTGCCCTTGCCGGACCGGGTGAAGAGCCGGTCACCGGTGTCGGAGACCAGCTGCTTGACATCGCCGTACGCGCGCTGAACTGGATTGGTCGGCTTCTTGCGCCGCCGCCCTGTCGCCTGCGCTACACGCGCGCGCAGGCCCACTTTGGATTTCGCCATCGTCGTTCCTCTCATCCGTTTGGTACCCGATTACCCACGCGGAGCCAGATCCATGTCCCCCGATCCGAACACAACGTCGATCGGCTCCAGCACCACACAGCGCGGCCCCTCCTCGACGGCGCCGGCCACGCCGGCGGTCAAACCCTGCGCGGCCGCGACGCGCACGACCTCCTCACCCGCACCGGCGGCGCAGTACACCGCGAACCCGCAGCCCATGTTGAATGTCTGATAGGCGCCGGCCGGCGCCATAGCGGCCTCCTCGGTTAGAAACTCCAGCACCTCGGGAACCTCCGGCAGCCACCTCACCCGGTAGGTGAGCTCGCGGCGCGGGCGCATCAGCTTCAGAAGCCCGTGCCCTGTGATGTGGCTCAGGTAGTGGACGTCGATCCGGCTGGCCAGGAGCGCTCGCACGAGGCCGACGTATATAACGCTCCGATCAAGCAGCACCTCGCCGAAGGCGCGTCCACTCGGCAGCTGCGTCGCGTACCCCCGATCGAGCCGCTCGGCCACCTGGCGCGCTAGCGAGGAGCCGTTGGCATGAAGGCCGCTGCTCGCCACCAGGACGATTTCGTCGTCCGCCGCCAGGCCTGCGCCGAGGATAGCCCCGCGGCCCTCCGGCACCATCCCGACGGCGCTCCCTGCCAGCTCGATGTCCTGTGCCTCGACCAGCCCCGGCAGCGACGGTGACTCACCTCCGCCCCACGTCGCGCCGGCATCGACGCACGCCTCGCGCCAGCCAGCGAGCAGTCCCTCGTGACGGCCCCGATGCTCGTACCAGTCCGAGGAACCGGTGGCGAAGTACGCGTTCACCACAAGCGGCAGCGCGCCCACGCAGCACAGGTCGTTGACGATCGCCGCCACCGTGTCATAGGCCACATTGCCGAACAGGCTGAGTCCTAGCTGCTCCTCGACCTGCCGGGCGATGATCGATTTCGTGCCGAGGCCCTCCACAACGAACGCGAGCAGGCGCTCGGCGGCTTCGAACACGAACGCCGGCTCTCCGCGCGAGGAGTCCAGCGCCCGGGCGCCCACGGCGCCAAGCAGCCCTGACGTGGCCAGCGCCTCAGTCAACGCGCTGCGCTTGCCGGCGTCCAGGGTCCGGTAGTCGACGCCGGCCGACCGGTACGCGTCGCTCACGCTGCTCAGTGGACCGGCCAGTCGTGAACGGGCTCGTTCGAGTGCATGTGCTCGCGGTATTGGCGGGTCATCTCCCGCAGCGCCTCGAGCCGGTCGAGGCCGTTGTCCTGATAGAGGCGGTGGAACACCTGGCTCTGCCACGCCGCGCCGTTGCGCAGTGTCACGCAGCGGCGCTCGATGATGCCGAGCAGTCGATCGGCGTCTTCGGCGGCGACTCCCCACCGCACCAGACCGTCGCGCGCCATCGGCAAGAGGCGCCTGACCACGAGCTCGCCGGCCGGGACCTCGCCCAGACCCGGCCAGTACAGCCGGGCATCGATCCCATCGCGGGCGCCCGCGTGGAAGTTCTCCTCGGCGGCCAGGAACGACATCTGCGACCACACGGGTCGCTCCTCGTCCGCGAACGTGCGCAGCAGCCCGTAGTAGAACGCGGCGTTGGCCAGGATGTCGACGACGGTAGGCCCGGCCGGCAGGACCCGGTTCTCGACTCTTAGGTGGGGCTGGTCGCGTACCACGTCGTAGATCGGGCGGTTCCAGCGGTAGATCGTGCCGTTGTGCAGGCGCAGCTCGGCTAGCCCGGGGACATCGCCGCGTTCGAGCGCCTCGAGCGGATCCTCGTCCTCGCACACCGGCAGCAGGGAGGGGAAGTAGCGCACGTTCTCCTCAAAGAGGTCGAAGATCGAGGTGATCCACCGCTCCCCGAACCACACCCGCGGCCGCACGCCCTGGGCCTTGAGCTCCTCCGGCCGTGTATCCGTCGCCTGCTCGAACAGCGCGATCCGCGTCTCCCGCCACAGCTCCTTGCCACAGAAGAAGGGGGAGTTCGCCGCCACCGCGACCTGCACGCCAGCGATCGCCTGAGCGGCGTTCCAGTATCGGGCAAAGGCGTCCGGCTCGACCTGCTGATGAAGCTGCACGCTGGTGCATGCCGCCTCCGGCGCGATCGTGTCGGCGTGAATCGAGAGCCGCTCCGGTCCCGCGATGGCGATCTCCAAGTCCTCGCCGCGGGCGGCGAATACCTGCTCGTTGAGCAGCGCATAGCGAGGGTTGGCGCTGAATACCTCAGCCCGAAGCTGCTGGGGACCGACCGTCGGGAGGATCCCGATGATCATCATGTGCGCGCCGACCGTCCGCGCCCGTGTCTCGGCGTCGTTGAGGCTGGCCCGCGCATCCCGTTCGAGCTCGGAGAACGCCGCGCCCTCGAGCAGCCGCGGGGGCACGTTGATCTCCACGTTGAACCGACCGAGCTCGGTCTGGAAGCGCGGGTCGGCGATCGCCTCGAGCGCCGCCGCGTTCACCAACGCCGGGTCGCCGGCGTCGTCGGTCAGGTTCAGCTCGACCTCGAGCCCGAACGAGCGCCGCTCCGGATTGAACCGGGCCTCCGACAGCATCCGCGCGAACACGTCAAGCGAGGTCCGGAGCTTGCGTCGGTAGCGCTGACGATCCTCGCGGCTGAAGGTCCTGGCGGCGACCTGCTGGCCCACGCCCACAGTATCCGGCAATGGCCCCCTCGGATACAACCGCGTGTCGGGGGTTGACGATGGCGAAGGCCGAGGAGGCTCTCTGCATCAGCGAGACGCCGAGAGCCTCGGGCAACAAGTACGAGTATGCCGCCCGGGTGGCGTATGCCGCGCGGATGGCATGCCGCCCGGGTGGCGTATGCCGCCCGGGTGGCCGAGAGGGCCGGGGAGCGCTTCCGCCGCTCGACCAGCTGACCTTCAGAGCTCCGCCGAAGCCAACTCCGCGCCCTCGCTCAGGGACTTCAGCTTGAGCCAGGCCACGTCGGGATCGACCAACGAGAAGCGGATGAACGTGTCGAAGCCGCAGTCGGTTCCGGCGACCAGCCGCTCCTTGCCGATGATCTTTCCCAGACGGACGAGGCGGTCGGCCACCACCTGGGGGTGCTCTACGAAATTCGACTTGGTGTCGATGGTGCCGAGAATCACGCGCTTCTCGCCCAGATCGACATTCTCGAAGACGCGGTACTCGTGCTCGTGCCGCGGGTTGCCGCCCTCGACGCAGATCGTTCCCGCGTTGACCCTCAGCACCTGGTCGATGATCTCGGCCAGCGGGATGTCCTTGTGGTGCGGGCCGCCGTAATTACCCCAGCAGACGTGAAAGCGCACCTGCTCGGGCGCGATCCCTTCGAGCGCACCATTGAGTGCCTCGATGGCGAGCGGCAGGTGATGGTGCCAATCCCCCACGCTCGAGCCCACCGACCGGCAGTGCGCCGCCATCGCCACGTCGGGGGAGTCGATCTGCAGCTTGAACCCGGCGTCGGCGATCGCCTTGTACTCGTAGGAGAGCGCGTCGGCACAGGCTGCGAGGTACTTCTCGTGCGAGCCGTAGTGCTGGTCGGGGTAGTTGAACGCGATCTGACCCGGGCTGATCGCGCCCATGAACGCGTTCGACGGGTCCTCGCCGTCCAGCGCCTTCTTCAGGCACTCGATGTCGCGATGCACCGCGTCCTTATCCGACAGCTCAACCGGGCCGACGCAATTCGAGAACACCAGGTGCGCCATGGCCGGCGTGGCAAACAGGCGCATGGCCAGGTTGGGAAAGTCCGCCACGTCGTCGGCCTGGAACTCAGAGCGCCCCTCGAACCCCGAGAAGCGCTCGTTGACGTACGTGCTGAACCCGGTCTTGCTCATCTCGCCGTCGCTGATGAAGTCGATGCCGGCCTCCCGCTGCTTGCCCACGACCTCAGCCACGGCGGATTCGATCCGCGCCTCCAGCTCGGGCTCGTCCACCTGCTGGCCGTCCATCCGGCTCCAGATCATGTCCGCCAGATCGTCGGGCCGCGGCAGGCTGCCCGCGTGCGTGGTCCGGATTCGGTCTGCCATCTCTCTTCACCTCTCGAATCTGTGGGTCCTTGGCCCGATCTCTGTGCCGGGCCGTCGACGCGGACGTTCTACACCAACCCTGCGGTTCATCGCCACCGCCCGCGGGGAGTTGGTCGCCCCTGGGCAAATTCGTAGCGGGCGCATCGCCGCGCGCTTTCCTCCCGCGCCGGCCGGCTGGCGGGAGCCCGTTCGGGCAAAAGGCTGCTGGGGCCGACTCCCGGGAAACCGCCCGGGAGCCCATTCTCTGCAAACGTCTCGGGGGCTCGCTCCCTGCAAGCGCCCGCCGTTGTGGATCGCCGCGAACGTCCCGGAGGCGCGCTCGGGGCCAAGCGGCCGCCATTGTCGATCGCCGCGAACGTCTCGGAGGCGCGCTCCCGGCCAAGCCGCCGCCATTGTCGATCGCCGCGAACGTCCCGGAGGCGCGCTCCCGGCCAAGCGACCGCCATTGTCGGCGCTGCGAACGTCCCGGAGGCGCGCTCCCGGCCAAGCGACCGCCATTGTCGATCGCCGCGAACGTCCCAGGAGCTCGTTCCATGCGAAACGCACCAAAGCCCTCGCCGGCCAAGCCGCTTTGGCGAGATAAGCATCGAGACGATGCTTATCTGCGGCCGCCGGCCCGCACCTGGGCCGATTTGGTTAGAAATACAGGTGTGATTCCCAGAACGGCAGCCGCCCCGGCCGATCTAGCGCGATTCATCCGTCGGCGCGACTCGCCAGGGCCATCACCAGCTGCTGCGT
>JAFAZZ010000458.1 GCA_019239375.1 Solirubrobacterales bacterium
AACGCATCCGCCGCCAGCAGGTCGCCGCCACACCCTCCAAGACCGAGGAGGTGGCCGCCGCCTAACATCCACACAAGCGGACGCTACGCCCGGCCAATTTCACCCGGGAAACGTGACGCCACCCGGCGAACCACTGAAGCTGCACGAGCGCGAGGCGTTCTCCCTGTCGACGGTTGCGCCGATCGCTGACGCAACGGCGCGGACGGTCGCATTCGCGCTCCTCGTCGGCCCGGAAGCACGCGGCTGTCAGCGCGTGAGCGACGTGGCTGAACTCTCTTACAAGCCAATTGTTGACGCGAGAGGGAGTCAGGAGTAACGTCGTGCGACGCCGTTCGCTTGCTCCTAGGACCACCTAGGGTGAGCATTAGTCACGAAAACGTAGCGTCGGACAAGGGAGGATGAGGATGACACGGACTTGGGCGATTCGGCTGATGTTGCTCGTCGGGCTCACGATCACGAGCGCGGTTGCCATCGTTGCGTCGGCGACCGGCTCACCGCACTCCTCGGCCCGAGCGGCGGCGGCGCTGTCCGGGTTCAACGAGACTCCGCCGATCCTGACCAACGGCTCGGGGACGTTCCACGCGACGATCTCTGGTGACAGCTTGACCTACACGCTTAGCTTTTCTGGGCTGACCAGTAGCGCCACGCAGGCGCACCTGCACTTCGGCCAGCCGGGCGTGGCGGGCGGTGTGTTCTTGTTCCTGTGCACCAATCTGGGCAACGGGCCCGCCGGTACCCCGGCGTGCCCCGCGAATGGTGGCTCAGTGACTAGGACCGTGACCGCGGCCGACATCGTTGGCCTCGCCGCACAGAATGTCACCGCCGGCGACTTCGCGGGCGCCCTGCGGATTATCCGCAGCGGCGATGCGTACGCCAACGTGCATTCGGTCAACTTCCCGATGGGCGAGATCCGGGGCCAGGTCCGCGTCGGCGGCGACCGCTGGTTCAGCGGCACTCAGTCGACCCGCCGCTAATGAGGGGGCCGAGCACGCCATCGCCAGAGCTTTTGCGGCGCCCGCCCGCGGTTGTCCAAGCGCAGTAGCCAGGCGCGAGGATCACGGCTTGACCGGGCAAACGTGCTGATCACGAGATGCATTCATCTGCGAATGCGTCGCGACCAGACAGCTGCGTCGCGTGCACGAGCGAAAGCGCGTGTCAGCCGCCGACCCCACTGCCCCGCCCTGGCCGAAACCTGTTGCGGTGAATAGTTGATGCTTGTATTAGTGAGTCTGCTCCTCGACTAAAGACGCACGGCCGCGGAGGTCCGTTCGTCGCTTGACTACTATCCGTCGCGGGCGTAAAGCAGGGGCCTCAAGCGCTGGGAGTGGAACCTCGCTGGCGCGGAACGGTTCGGTGGCGGCGTCTTCGCAGCACTCGCTGGGCCCATCGAGATCTCGTTGCTCTGGGAGGTCGGGCGTCTGTCCGGCCGCTCCGGTGTCAACAATCTCGAGTGAGCTCGTCGCGACGCCGTCACGGCCCCCGGCGGATTCAAGTATCGGGGCCACCACGCCGCAGTGGCATGCGGCCGTCGCGGGAGGCGTCCGAAGCGGGCGAAGCTCGCGGTCAACCCGCGGCTGCCCGCGTACGGGCAGGATCGTCCGTCGGGGCAGTGGACCGGCCGTTGGCGACGCCGCCGCCGTCCACCTCCATAAAACCTTCGGAGGTGCCCGGCGGCGAGTTCTCGCTATTTCTTCGAGTATGCCGCAGCGTGTTGACTACACGCCGTGGGCATCCCGGTCAACCCGGGGCCCGGGAATGCCTGTCCCCGTGATCTTCGCGTATCCGTCCGGGCGAATGTCGGCGTCTCCGGCTCCGCAGCGACATCGGTCGTCCCACTCGGCGGTAGTCCCAGTCTCGAAGTGACTCGCTGGCGTCGCTATCCGTGGTTCAAGACCCCGTTGGTGAAGCGCAGAATCTGGAAACCGTCGTCCTGGCTGCAGAACCAGAGGTACGTGGTGCCGCCCCGCGTGAGGAAACGAAGTTGGGTGTCCACCCGGTCCGTCGTTCGGTCGCCGGTCGGTGTCCTAGGCGCTAGCGTCTGCGGACCCGAGTAATCGAACCACATAGCCGAACCCGGAAGGTACTTCGTCCGCTGCGCCGGCGGCTTGTAGTAGGCGATCTCCTTTGGGCGATACGGATTGCGAATGTCGAAAACGCGAACACCCGCGCCCAGATAGCCGCACGCCAGGAACGTCGGATTGTTCGCCCAGTCGTCTCCCTTGTTCACGCCACAGTAGTGGGCGGAATACCCGTAGGAGTCCGTCAAGTTGGCTGTTGTGGCGGGAAAGGCGTTGACGACCTCCATGCAGGCCGCAAGCGATCCCGGCTGGTCCACCTGCAGCTTCTCCTTCGAGATGAGTGTGGGGTGCCGTGGGTCGCTGACGTTGATGATCCGCGCGAACCCAAACGGCGTGATCCCCCGTTGGCAACTTTGGACCCGCGCAGCCGTAGCGGTCTTGGAGGTGCCTGGCCCCGTTTCGTCCGTTACGACCACGGCCGGTTTCCCGTTGAAGAACACCGGGAGCGTTTGCTGCGCGGTACCCCCGTCCGTCCAGAAGATCGTGCCGAGGACTTTCGGCTTCGGATGTGGGCGACGAAACTGAATGGCACTGACGTCCACGACCGCCAGCCCGTCCTTCTGGCCGTTACCACCGAAGGGACCGAAATTGCCCGGCTCCGCTATGTACAGCTTGGTCCCATCACGGCTGACGGACAGGTCGTGGGGGGTTCCAAGGTGGGTCTTGGGGGTGTAGTGCAGGATCAGCTTCGGGTGTCGCGGATTGGTGGTGTCGATCGCGGTCCAGCCAACCCCGTAGGTAGTGCCGTAGTACGTTCTGCCGTCAGGCGCCCAGTTGCCCGCGTGCCCCTCGTACCCTGACACCGAGATCTGGGATAGCAGCTTCGGGTGCGCGCAGTTGGAGACGTCGTAGAAGGCGAACCAATGGGATTTCTGGCCGTTCAGGTAGTCGGGTCCCGGCCCGTCCGCGGCAAGCAGCTTGCGCCTCAGGTTCACCTTCAGAGACTCGTGCGTATTCAGCGTCGCGCGGGCTGTGAGATACGCGGTCAGCCGCGGGTGCGCGGGATTTGAGGCATCCACCACCACGGCGCCCCGCTGCGCCTTGTTTTGGGTGTAGCCGGTCGTCCCGTAGTAGGCGCAGTTACCGAACCACGCCATTTGCCACCACTCGCCCTGGCCCTGGTACTGGCCGACGAGCTGAAGGTTGCAGGTGTATGCCCGTTCTGAGGCCCCGCTCATCCGATCTGCAAGCGTTGTCTCACCCTGCAGTGCGTTCTCTACCCGATCGTTTGGCCCGCAGTGCGCCTTGGGTACAGGTTGAGTCCAGGGAGCAGGATGCCCAGACTTCTTACCCTCCGCTGACCCGCCGAGGGCCAGGAGGGGGAGCAAGAGCGTGAGGACACCGATCAAGCGGTATCGAAGCGATTTGTGACCCACGGCAGCCCTCCTCTTCGAGCTTTGCGCGACAACCCTTCCTCGTGCGCGCCCACCCTGCCAGGCCCGCGCCGAACGCAGGAAAGCGAACGCGAGCCGTCTTCTATGCCATGGGCCGGGGGGTGTCAACCAGTGGTGTGATCAAGCTGACCAAATCTTGATCTATGTGTCAGAAAGATCACAAAGTGGATACAATGCTTGGCGCGGACGCATCCGCGGACCGGACGCTCACCAGCCTGGACGAGGCGCTTTGACGTCTCGTACAAGGAGCGCGCGCCATTCGCGTCGATCGACGCGTAGCCCAAGCACGGTCAGCCGGCGGTGAAGCCGGGGAGCGTATCCCAAGCCGACAGCCCGCGGTCAGCACATCCACGACGGTCGAGAGCCTCCAGCCAGATCTGCCACACGCGCCCGCGAGCGCGAGGATCAAGCACCTGCAGAGCGTGTTCGAGGCGCGCTCGCGACGGTGTTGTTCTGATCCGACGATACGCTAAGGTAGGAACGCCTTGGTCGAGGGCCGTCGTCTGAGCGGACAACCACCAACAACGCCACCAAAACCCAGCCCGGAGGTGCTCCCGTGATGCGCAAAGTGATCGCCGTCACCCTCACGGCCGCAGTCTCGGCCACCGCGGCCGTTCCCGCGCTCGCTTTAGGATCGAAGTCGGTAAAGGTCAAAACGAAGTCGGCAAAGGTCGAGAGTTACTTCTTCAGCCCAGCGAAGCTGACCATCTCACGCGGAACGCGCGTCGTATGGCACTTCGTGAACACAGGGGGAGTGGAGCACACCGTGACAGTGAAGAACGGACCGGTCCACTTCAGCTCCCGCGAGATGGCCTCAGGGACGTACTCGCACACGTTCACGAAGGCCGGGACGTATCACCTGTACTGCATCGTGCACCCGATCATGACCGAGACGGTAGTCGTCAGGTAGCGGTCGTCTGCAGGGCTCGAAGTCGGCCACGCCATCCCCTATCGTCCTCACCGGCACGCAGGCGAGCTCGTACGGGCCGTGAGCCGGTGATGTCGTCTCCGCAGGGCTGAGCCAATAGGCGATGCGCGTCAGCGGGGATTGGTGGACGTCACTTCCGGAAGTTTCGAATAGTGCGCCGCCGGCCGGCGCAACCCGCGCAAGCACGTGCGGTCGAGCAACCGCGTCCTACGCTCACCGCAAGGGTGGGTCGCAAATTTCGAGTACCATCGTGCGTCTCGACATTCCGCGTGGCGTTCGCGACGCGCCACGCGAGATATGTTCACGCTGGCCCCGACGGACCGGGCCGGATCAGGCGGAGAAGTCATTGCGTACTTTGGGGGCGAGGCGCGGGCGCCCGCCGCTCGCGCGGTGCCGCGACGCATCGGCACCTCTGATCGTCGCCGTCGCCGCACGGCCGCGGCCGGGCAGGTTAGGGACGGTTATGAGGATGCTTGTGCCCTGGTTCGGAGTTGACTGTCAATGGCCATCTGTTTCTCCCCGCTGGTGGCCACTTAATTCCCCACTGGTGGCCATCATTTCTCCCCGCTGGTGGCCATCGGATCTCCCCACCCGTGGCCGTCGTTTCTCCCCAGCTGGGAGTTTTGTCCGCGCTCAGGTGAGGGGCTTCACCCCCTTGCCGGCGGTCGCCTGGGCGAGTCGGTAGCTGTCCTGGCCGTCGGTGATGATCACGTGCGCGTGATGCAGGAGCCGATCGACGGTCGCGGTCGCTAGCGTCTTGGGCATCAGTTCGTCGAACCCGGAGGGGTGGATGTTGGAGCTGATCGCGATCGAGCGTTTCTCGTAGGCGGCGTCGACGACACGAAACAGAGCGTCGGCGGCGTCGGCGGACACCGGCAGCAGGCCGACGTCATCGATCAAGATCAGGTCCGAGCGGATCAGCTTGCTGATCGCTTTGTTGATCGAGTCATCGGCCCGGTGACGGCGGAACAGCGCGGCGAGAGACTCGAGTGTGTGCCACGACACGGCGCGGCCTTTGTCGATCGCGAGGTGCCCGAGCGCTTCGATGAAATGCGACTTCCCGCTCCCGCTCGGGCCGCACACGACCAGGACTTCGGCGCGGTTGACCCATTCGAGGGTCCGGAGCGCGTTCTGCGTCTGGGCTGGGATCACGGAAGCCTTGGCCTCCCAGGCGTCGAACGTTTTGCCGGCCGGTAGCCCGGACGCGCGGCGGCGCATCGAGATGGTCGCCTGGTCGCGGCCAGCGGCCTCCTCGGTCAGGAGGATCCGCAGGACCTCGGCATGCTCCCAGCGTTGGCTGGTGGCCGTGGCGATCACCTCCGGCGCCGCGCGACGAACGTATGGCATGCGCAGCCGCCGCAGGAGCCGGTCGAGCTCGTCCGGCAGCGGCGGCGGCGCGGGTGGCTTGACGGTCATCGCGGGCCTCCGATCGACCCGAACTGGTTCTCTGTCGGGCGGGGGACCGGTCGCGGCAACCTCGCCCAGGGCCGCAGAACGCCTCTGGTCGCCTCCATCTTCGCGGCGAGCGTCAGAGTCGGGGTGTTCATGCTCCAAATCCCTCCCAGGACCGGGTCGAGCGCTGCAGCGAGCGGTCCTCCGAGGCCCGCGTGGGGAGCGGGATCACGGTCGCGGTCTGCTGGTGGAAAAGGACGCTGGCTAGATCACCGTCGGCGAACCGGCCGTAGCTGGCGCACCGCGCCAGCGCGTCGTTGACCGCGCCGGTGCCGTGCAGCTTTGAGAGATCGATCGCTTCGGCCATCTTGCGACGGATTCGCTGCGTGCCCTCCGCGGCGGCCCGTTTCAACCACCGCTCGGCGCCGTCGCCGATCGCAAGGAACTCCCGCTCCTCGATGTTGCGAGCGCGGGGCCTGCGCTCCAGCGCGCCCGCCGGACGCGGCGGGTAGTGCTCGTCGCAGATGCTGGGGCGGCCCGGTGTCGTGAGCCGGTGGCGGGCGACCTCCCGCGGCCCCTGGGTCTGGTCGACGTGCACGACCACGAGCTGCTCGCCCTCGGCGCGGACCCACACCCGCTCGCCGATCAGCTCGTGCGGGACCGAGTAGATCGCATCACCGACCGACACGGTCGCCTGGCGGTCGACCTTCCGGGTCTGCCCGAAGCACAACGTGTGCGGCAACCTGGGAAGCCGGTGCAGATGCTCATGCTCCTGGGCCAACAGGCCGATTGGCGGCTGACGCGTTGCGCGGTGCGGCCGCGTGTTGACATCGGCCATGAACTCCTGGCATGCCCGCTCCAGCGCCTGCCAGTCCGCGTATTGCTCGCGGAGGTTGTGATCGGTCGGGACCAGATCGGCCTTGGCGAGCTTCACTGTCGCCTCCGAGCCGCCCTTGCTCTGCGGATCCGCCGGCTCGCACGTCTGGATCGTCACCCCGTAATGGCGCGAGACCTCAACGATCGTTGCGTTGCGGACCGCGATCCCCGCGACGTGCTCGACCGTCACCGTCTTCTCGTTATCGGTCAACGCGTACGTCGGCACCCCGCCCACCGCGCGCAACGTCCGATCCAAGCCGATCACCACGCTTGGCAGCGTCTTGTCGCGCAACGGCACCACCACCCGAAACCTGCTCCACGCCAGCCAGGCACAGAACAGCACCGCGCTCACGCCCTGAACCTCGGGCCCATCACCGTAATCGAACTGCAGCCACAGCCCCGGCTGCGGGATCCACGGCCGCGTCCGCCGGCCGTGCTTGTTGCGCCAGCGGCGCTTGGCCTCCGCGACCGCCCGCCGGGTCGTGCGATACGCCCCCTCATAGCCCATCGCGACCAGCACCCCGTGCACGACATCAGCCCGCACCAGCGCGCGTGAGCGATCAACCAGCTCATCGATCTTGGCGGCGAATGGATCGACCAGCGGCCGCGACCGCGCCCGTTCCAGCAGCCCACCACCCGCCGCGTCACGCGCGGCGACCAGCCTGGCGACCGTCTTGTGGTCACACCCCGCCAGCGCCGCGGCTCCCCGCAACGACCCCGTCGCGTCATACCCCTCAAGAATCTCCATCGCTTCCTCCGGCTTCTTCACGGCCGCTCCTCAGATCACGCGTTGACAACAACGCGCCTCCGAGTACCGGCACCTCAGGACAGAACCGCGGGAAGAAACCATGGCCACCCATGGGGAGAAACCATGGCCACCAGTGGGGCGCTTCGATGGCCGCCTACGGGGAGGATTCCATGGCCACCGTCAG
>JAFAZZ010000469.1 GCA_019239375.1 Solirubrobacterales bacterium
AGGCGCGGCTGGCGGTAGGTGAGGTACTCGGCCCAGTTCATGTAGTAGGCCGCCGTCGCCTGGCTGAGGCCGAGGTGCGGGTCCGGCGGCTTGGTCCTGAAGCCGTACTCCGTGCTCCATATCGGGAACTGTGTGCGAGAGCCGTAGATGCCATTCAGCCGATCGAGCGTTCGCGCCAGGCGCGGCATCTCCGGAAGGTCGGCGAAGTCCGGATCGCTCCGGCCGACGCACAGCTGCGATCCGCACAGGTAGGTCGGCTTGTCCGGCACCGAGGCCTGCTCATACGGATGGTCGGCGAAACCACTGGCGCTGAACAGCGCCGGGTGCTGGCGGCGGAAGCTGCGCGAGCCGGCCGCCGTGGTCGGGCATCCCTGGGCCGCCGCGGCGGAGCCACGCAGCTGGCGATAGCTCGAGTCGACGCAGTACAGCGAGCGCAGGAACACCAGCGGCTTCATTCCGGAGAACTCGCCCCAGCCCGTCCCGTTGGCGCCGCGCGGGGCGAGCTCGCCGAATAGGATCCGGTCGATCGAAGTGCGATGGCCGGCGAGCGCGAGCGCGCTCCACCCCGCGTCAAGCAGGCTCCGGTACAGATGCGGGCTCCCCGGGATCGTGAGCCGCCCGGGAACGCCCTGGGGCCCGAGGCTTCCGCCGTAGTTGGGCTCGTTCCAGATCGACCAGAAGTCGACCCGCGGCAGCGCCGCGCTCGCTCCGCGCGGCTTGAAGGAGCCGTTGTAGCGCGTGCCCGCCGCCTGGACGAAGTAGCCGAACTCCACGGCGGAAGGCTCCCAGTCCGCCCTGAAATAGCCGGTGGCGCTGCGTGGTGCGCCCGAGCCCGTGGCCCACAGGGGCGCCGGCCCGTCGACCGTGAAGTCCACCCCGACGTGATCGGCCGCAGCGGCCTTGTCGATCGCGTCGTAGGGGGCCCAGGCGGACGCGGCATAGGCGGCCGGGTCGCTGGCGTTGAAGTGCGACGGCCGGCGGGTCGAGAGCGGCGCCGGCGCGATCTGGTTCCAGGTCACGTTGACCCGGACCCGTGTCACCCCGAGGTCGCGCAGGGTCTGCATGGTCCCGGTCGGGTTGGCCTTGAGCTGGTTGTCGTCCTGGAAGATCGCCTCCTGGGTGAGCGAGGCGCCGGCGGGCGCCACGTGCAGAGCCGCGAGGCCCAAGAGGACCGCGGCGAGGGACAGTCGGCGCATGACGAAATCAACCGCCGGGGCCTCGCGAAGTTGCGCCCCCCGTGTGCATGGTGCGCCACTCCCGACCCGCAGCCGGGGGGTTGGCGCGTCAGGCACACCAGAGGATCCTGCTACGCCAACGCCCGCGAGCACGGCACGCGGTGGCGCGTCATGCACACGGTTTTTGCCGGGCCTCGCTTCGCTCGGCGTCCGTGGGGCCAGGTACCCCGTCCGGACACTGACCGCGGCCGCGATCGCGGTCCCGGGCCGCGATCCCGGTCCGGATGAGCCCGCACGGTCCCGGGCCGCGATCCCGGTCCGGATGGGCCCGCACGGTCCCGGGCCGCGATCCCGGTCTGGATGGGCCCGCACGGTCCGGGGCCGCGATCCCGGTCCCGGGCCGCGATCCCGGTCGGATGGGCCCGCACGGTCCCGGGCCGCGATCCCGGTCCGGATGGGCCCGCACGGTCCCACGGATGCCGCCGCAGGCGGCCCATGAACACCGCTATACGTGACGCGGCGCCACCGCATCTACACTGGCCCCATGGCCTCAGAGCGCCAGATCCACGTGGGCGGGGTGCCAATCGGCGGTGGTGCGCCGGTTGCCGTCCAGACCATGACCAAGACCGAGACGGCCGATCTGCGCGCCACCATGGAGCAGATTCGCCGCGTGGCCGAGGCCGGCGCCGACATCGTCCGAGTGGCGGTGCCGCGCGAGAAGGATGTCGAGGCGCTGAAGGCGATCGTGCTCGAGTCGCCGATCCCGGTCATCGCCGACATTCACTTCAACTACACGCTGGCTCTGAAGGCCCTCGACGCGGGCGCCCACTGCGTCCGGTTGAACCCCGGCAACATCGGCGGGCCCGACAAGGTCGCCCTGGTCACCAAGCGGGCCAATGACCTGGGCACGCCGTTGCGGATCGGGGTCAACTCCGGGTCGCTGCCGGCGCACCTGCGGGAGCTCGAGTTCGAGAACCCGGTCGAGGCGTTGGTCACGGCCGCCGTCGAGTTTGTCGAGCTGATGGAGCGCCTGGAGTTCACGAACTTCAAGGTCTCGATGAAGTCGACTAGCGTGCCTAACACGATCGCCTCTAACCGCCTGCTCTCCGAGCGGATTCCGTACCCGCTGCACCTGGGGATCACCGAGGCGGGGACCAAGTGGTCGGGCTCGCTCAAGTCCGCCGTCGGACTGGGCACCCTGCTGGCCGACGGCATCGGCGACACGATTCGGATCTCGCTCTCGACCTTCCACGCCGAGGAGGAGGTCAAGGTGGCCTGGGAGATCCTCAAGGCGCTCAAGCTCC
>JAFAZZ010000510.1 GCA_019239375.1 Solirubrobacterales bacterium
GACCTGTTCCGCAAGACCGCCGAGGAGGCCGAGCACCGCTCCGCGCGCGGGGATCCTGCGCCCCGGGCGGCCGGTCCGGCGGCGAGCGAGGACGCGGCTCAGCCGCCCGCACCGCCCGTCCCGCCCGCACCGCTCGTCCCGCCCGCACCATCCGCCCTGCCCGAGCCCGAGGTCGAGGAGCCGCGCATCCCGCTGCCCCACGAGCGCCTTCGCCACGCCTTCTCGGCCGACATCCCCGAGAACGTGCTCGAGCCCGCCCCGCCCGCCACGTCGCCGCCGGAGCCCGAGGAGGATGTCTACGCGCGGCCCACGCCGGCCGCCGAGTCGCGGCGGCCCGACCGGACTTTCGGACCCGTGCTGCGAGTAGTCGGCGTCGGCGGGGCCGGCGTGAACGCGATCAACCGCATGGTCGAGGCCGAGGTCGAGGGCGTCGAGTTCCTCGCCATCAACACCGACCTTCAGTCTCTGCAGACCTCGGCCGCGCACGACACGCTCCACATCGGCGACTCGATCACGCACGGCCTCGGCTCCGGCTCGGATCCAGAGCTCGGGCGCGCCGCCGCACGCGAGGAGTACGACCGGATCAAAGCCATGCTGCGCGGATCGGACATGGTGTTCATCGCGGCGGGTGCCGGCGGCGGCACCGGCACCGGGGCGGCGCCGATCATTGCCCAGATCGCCCGCGAGCTGGGCGCTCTGACCGTGGGCATCGTCACCCGCCCCTTCCAGTTCGAGGGCACCCGGCGCCGCGACCAGGCGGAGGCGGGCATCGCCGACCTCGAGGAGGAGGTCGACACGCTGATCGTCGTGCCCAACAACCGGCTGCTGTCGGTGCTCGAGCGCAACGTCTCGATGGTCGAGGCGTTCCGCGTGGCCGATGACGTACTGCGCCAAGGCGTGCAGGGCATTTCCGACCTGGTCACGCTCCCCGGGCTGATCAACCTCGACTTCGCCGATGTGCGCACGATCATGTCCGGCGCCGGCAACGCCCTGCTCGGAATCGGGATGGGCAGTGGCGAACGGCGCGCGGTCGAGGCGGCCGAGCATGCGGTGGCCTCGCCGCTGCTCGAGACGAGCATGGAGGGCGCGCATTCGATCCTGCTCTCGATCACCGGCGGCACCGACCTATCGCTGTGGGAGGTCAACGAGGCCGCGCGGGCGGTCTCCGAGGCTGCGCATCCGGACGCCAACATCATCTTCGGCGCGATGGTCGACGAGAAGCTCCAGGACAGCGTCTGGGTGACGGTGATCGCGACGGGCTACGATGCCGGCCGCCCCCGCCTTCGGGAGCGCGCGCTCGCCGACGCCGGTGAGCGCGGAGCGTTGCGCGAGCCGGCGGGTGAGCCGCGCGTCAGCCGTGCCAGGCCGCGCCCGTCCGGGTCGCCCATGGAATTGGACGTACCCGAGTTCATCCCACGCCGCTGACGGCGACAATCTGCGCCTCGCGTCCTCGGTCGCTGGTGTGCGAAGCACACGTCGCTCCCTGCGTCGTTGCCATGCTTGGTTCTAGTGGGCTCGTCCGCAAGTCGTGCGACATCGAGAGTGGTCACTGGCGGATGCTGCGCGAGGACGCAGGACACGACGTGTGGCAGCGCCACACGAGGGTCCGAGGACAAAGCGCAGCGCCGCCAGGGGCCGCTCGAAGGTCCGCAGGACTTGCGGACGGGTCCACCGGCCGTCAGCGGGCCAAGTTGTGACGGCCGAACCGCTCGGCGTCGTCGCCGCCGGCCATCCGCGGTCCGCCGAGGCCGGTGCCCAGGCTCTGCGGGCGGGCGGGAATGCGGTCGATGCGGCGCTCGCTTCGATGCTCGCCTCGTTCAGCTGCGAGCCGCTCCTGACCAGCCTCGGGGCCGGCGGCTACATGCTGGTCGTGCAGCCGGGACGTTCCCCGGTGCTGCTGGATTTCTTCGTGGAGGCCCCAGGACGGGGAGCCCCCGCTGGCCGGCGAGCCGAGCTCGTGCCGGTCAGCGTCTCGTTCGGCGACGCCATTCAGGTGTTCAACATCGGGCCCGCGTCCGTCGGAACCTACGGCATGGCGGCGGGGGTGTGTGAGGCCTCGACCCGCTTCGGGCGGATTCCCTTGAGCGAGCTGGTCGCCCCGGCGGCCAAGCTGGCCCGTGACGGAGTGGAGATGAACCCGCCCCAGGCCTACGTGATCGAGATCCTGGGCGGCATCGTGACCTCCACCCCTGAGTCCGCTGCGCTGTTCGCGCCCGGTGGCGCGGTGGTGCGCGCGGGCGACGTCGTCAGGCAGCCGGAGCTGGCCGACGCACTCGAGCGGCTGGGAGCCGAGGGGCCGGCGCCGTTCTACACCGGCGACATCGCCGATGCGATCGTGCAGTGGCTGAGCGCCCGGGGCGGGATCGTGACGGCTTCGGACCTGGCCGCGTACGCGGTCGTCGACCGCGACCCGATCAAGGCAACCTACCGAGGGCGCGAGGTGCTGACCAACCCGCCGCCGTCGGCCGGCGGGATCCTCATCGCCTACGCCCTCGCGCTGCTCGATACCGAGCCTGGGGCACCCGACCTGGCGCGGGTAGTCGCCACCATGGAGCGGACGCAGGCGGAGCGCACCCCGGAGTTTCTCGAGGGGCTGGACGATCCTTCGTTCGTCGAGCGGTTCCTGGCCCGGCGCTCAGGCTTGGGATCGACCACCCACGTTGCCGTGCTCGACCACGAGGGTTGGGCGTGCTCGGTGACGTCCTCGGGCGGCTCGTGCTCGGGCGTGGTCGTCCCCGGCACCGGGGTTCATCTGAACAACATGCTGGGCGAGCAGGACCTTAACCCGCTGGGCTTCCACCGCCATCCCCCCAGTCGGAGAATGCCGAGCATGATGTCTCCGACGGCCGTGCTGCACGAGGGCGCGCCGGAGCTGGTGCTCGGGAGCGCCGGCTCCAACCGGATCCGCTCCGCCATCCTCCAGACGATCATTCGCGTGATCGACGACGGGCTGGCGGCGGGCGACGCCGTCCGCGCGCCACGAGTGCACTTCGAGGACGGCATCGTCTACGCGGAGCCGGGGATCGACACCGGACGACTCGAACGCGCAGGGCATGCGATCGGTCGCTTCCGCGAGCTCAACCTGTTCTTCGGCGGCGTGCAGGCGGCCGTGCGCGATCGGCGGGGACGCTTCTCGGGCGGCGGCGATCCGCGACGCGGCGGCGCGGCTGTCGTCGTCTAGTGTCGGGACACCGGGCTTCATGAAGACATGGCTCGCGGGCGTGGCGGCGGCTGGTTTCGCGCTCGGCGGCTGCGGCCTCAACGTGCAGTCGCCCGACCTGTTCAAGGTCACGCGAGCCGGCGCGGGCGGTCGGCCGCTGACGCTGCTCGTCAACGACGGGGGCACGATCTCCTGTGACGGCGGGAAGGCCAAGGCCCTCCCCGATCCGCAGTTGCTCCAAGCGCGCGATCTCGCGAACAACCTGAACCAGGACGTCAAGCTCGGCTTCCCGCGGAGCGCTCGGAGCGTGTTCACCTACACCGTGCAAGTGCAGAAAGGCACGTTCTCCTTTCCGGACACCGCCGCGTCCGCGCGGAAGGAACTGTCGCAATTGGAGTTGTTTGTAGTACAGGCCGCAGTGAATCCGTGCGGCATCGGATCTTGAGGGTCCTCTTAGCCTTACCGTCCAGTCAGAAGGACCGCTACCGTCCCCGCTCGTGCTAGTCGTCGCTGCCCAGAGTCTCATCACTTACGCTCAGGCCATCGTGCTCGGCGTCCTGCAGGGCGTTACCGAGCTGTTTCCGATCTCGAGCCTCGGGCACACGGTCATCTTCCCCAACCTGTTCGGGTGGCACAACATCGTCGCCTGGCAGTCACAGTCGGAGTCTCCCTGGCTGGCCTTCGTCGTCATGCTCCACGTCGGAAGCGCGGTCGGCCTCTTGATCTACTTCTGGCGGACCTGGATCGACATCATCGTCGCGTTCTTCGCCACGGTGCGCAAGCGTCGCGTGGAGACCTCGACCGAACGCCTGGCCTGGCTGATCATCATCGCGACAATCCCCGTGGGAATTCTCGGCGTACTCCTCGAGCACACCGTGCGCGTCGCGCTGGCCAAGCCGTTTGCCGCTTCGTGCTTCCTGGTCGTCAACGGGGTGATCCTGCTCGCCGCCGAGCGCGTCCGCCGGCGGTCGGATGTACGGGCCCTGGCCGAGCGCGAGGGAATGAAGCGCGACGGGGGTCGCCGGCTGGACACGCTCGAATATCGCGAAGCCGGCGTGATCGGGTTCTTCCAAAGCTTTGCCCTGATCGCGGGCTTGAGCCGCGACGGCATCTGCATGGCCACGGGTCTGGTCCGCGGGCTCGACAACGAGGACTCGGCGCGGTTCGCCTTCCTGCTCGCCACGCCGCCGATCCTGGCCGCCGGGCTGTACAAGTTCAGCGACCTCACCGGTCCGCTCGGTGCCGGCCTGCGCGGTCAGGCGGTTGTCGCCGCTATCGCCGCAGCGATCACCGCGGTTTTCACCGTGCACTTCCTGATGCGCTACTTCAAGACCAACAACCTGAACCCGTTCGGGATCTACTGCATCCTGTTCGGGGTGGCGATGGTCGTCTACAACGCGTAAGGATCGCGGGCGGACCTTGCCGGGTCGCGCACTGCGGCGAGGATCGCGGGCGGACCTTGCCGGGTCGCGCACTGCGGCGAGCATCGCGGCCGGGCCTCGCCGGGTCGCGCACTGCGGCGAGCATCGCAGGCGGACCTTGCCGGGTCGCGCACTGCGGCGAGCATCGCGGGCGGACCTTGCCGGGTCGCGCACTGCGGCGCGTCACAGCCACCCCACTCCGCGGCCAACCGCGGCCGACCAGGCGACGGATCCCTCCGACCGCGTCGATGACACCTCCGCGGCGCCTCGCACCCTGTAAAACGCAACAAACCCGGTCCGCCGCCAACAACCCGGGGAACATAAGCATGGCCACGATGCTCATCCGCACAAGGGTGCCGCCGCGGCGGGGGGTTTGGCGAGTTTTGCAGGAAGGCATGGGCGCCTCTCGGTGCGGAGGTATGGGTGCGTCTCGGTGCGGAGATATGGGTGCGCCTTGGCACCTCTGTATGCGGAGTGACGGGCGTCTGGCGAACTCGCATGCCAGCGCGTCCTGCCGCAAGTCGCCCAGCCCGTTTAGTGGTCGGCGACCGTTTGCACGGCGCCATTAGCTGGCGCCGAAGCGGACCTTGCCGTTGGAGCGGGCGCGCTCCTGGACCCGGTCGACCAGCTCGAGACGCTTGATCGCCGCCCGGAACAGGCGGGTCACCAGCCGCAGACGAGCGTTCTCGGAGCGCATGTCGAGCAGGCCCTGCTTGGCGTCCAGGCCGAAGTCGACGGTAGCGGCCATGGCATAGGCGCTCATCCCGGCCAGCTCCTCGGGATCGGGGTCGCGGTCGGTGGCGCGCTTGACCAGCTCGGCATAGGCCTCGTGCGCCGCCTTGGCCAGGTCAGGATCGAAAGCATCCTCGCGATCCTCGACGAACTCGATCACACCGGCGGGATAAGGCAGGTGCCCCTGGCGCTCGAGCACGCGGAACGGCCGGGTCCCGCGGACGAGCAGGTGTATGCGGCCATCCTCCATGCGCTCGAGCACGCGATCGATCGCGCATGCGCACCCCACCTCGCGCAGGCCGTCATCGGACAGCCACACGATCCCGAACTCGCCCTCGGTGTCCAGGCACTCCTGGATCATCGTCTTGTAGCGCTCCTCGAAGATATGCAGCGGGATCAGCTCGCCGGGTAGGGCAACAATCCCCAGCGGGAACAGCGGAAACTCGCGCGAGGGGCCTTTGGGCATGCGCACCCCGAGTCTACGCCCGACGGTCCGGCCGGCGTGGTGGCGGGGAGGGATCGTCGGCGGGGGCTCTAGGACGGGGAGGGATCGTCGGCGGAGGCTCTAGGGCGGGGAGGGATCGTCGGCGGAGGCTCTAGGGCCGGCGGGCCGCGAGCAGCAGGTTGTAGAAGACCGCCGGCGGCAGCCGCGGCTCGAGCAGCCGCTCGTCCACGCGTTGGAGCAGTAGGTAGCCGTGGAACGCGTACTGGCGCCAGAGCATCGGAACGCCGTCCGGATCAGCCGTGGATTCCAGCACGCGGTTGAACCAGCCGAAACAGTTGGCCAGCAGCTCCTCGCCGCGAACGCGGACGTCGGCGAAGCCGGCGGTGCGGGCGAAGCGGGCTAGATCGCCCGGCGAGAAGGCGTGGATGTCGACGACCTCCTCGAGGTCGTGCTCGTCGCCGTTCATCGCGGCATTCGGGCTCGTCGGCGGTGGAGGTGGCGGCGCGGCTCGGATGACCCAGCGCCACACCGGCGCCGCCGCCATTGCCGCGCGCTTGGGAACGCTCGCGAGCCGGTCGCCGAAGCGCGAGGGCTCACCGGCGAACACGATCCACCCGCCCGGCCTCAGCACGCGGTGAAACTCGCCGAAGGCGCGCTCGAGGTGCGGGATGTGGTGGAGCACGGCGTGGCCAAGCACGAGGTCGAAGCTGTGCTCGGCGAAGGGCAGCGCTTCGGCGTCGGCTCGAGCCGTCTTCACGCCGAGGCGCAGTCGCTCGGCGTTGGCGAGCAACGCGCGGAGCATGCCGGGCGAGATGTCTGTGCAGGTGGCGTGGCGGACGATGCCGGCGCGCAGCAGGTTGAGGCTGAAGTAGCCGGTGCCGGCGCCGACCTCGAGCGAGTACTCGAACCCCTGCTCGAGCGCCGGGCCGAGCACCTTGCGGATCTTGCTGGTCACCTGGCGCTGGCCGACGTCGCCGAAGTCGATGCCCCACTTGAAGTCATAGCTCGCCGCGGCGAGGTCGTGATAGCGCGTATTGACATCGCGAATCTCGTCCGCCGTCCGCAGCACCTCCATGGCGCGAGGACATTACCCTCTCGGCGGCGGTGAACGCATACGTCCAGCAGAACCAGCCGCCGGGTGTGCCGCCGCTCGAGTTGACCGGCGAGCGGACCCTGCCCGATGTTCCGACCGAGAACTACTGGTATCGCCGGCATCTGGCCGTGTACGAGTGGATCGCCGCCCGGGCCGCCGGCGCCCGCGTGCTCGACATGGCTTGCGGCGAGGGCTACGGATCGGCCGTCCTGGCTCGTTCGGCCGCCCAAGTGATCGGCGTCGACGGCAACCCCGAGGCGCACGAGCACGCCCGGCTCAAGTACACGCGCCCGGGTCTCTCGTTCGAGTGGGGAGCAGTGGAGACCTACGGCGAGCCGGGGTCATTCGACGTCGTGGTGTTCTTGCAGACGATCGAGCACGTGACCGACCCGTCAGCCGTGCTGCGGCACTTCCGCTCCCTGCTCGCCCCCGGCGGCGTCACATACGTCTCCACCCCGAACGTCCTGACGCTGGCGCCACCAGGCGCGGCCAAATCCGACAACCCCTGGCATCTGCGCGAGTACCGGGCGGAAGAGTTCACCGCGCTGTGCGAGAGCGCGTTTGCCCACGTGCAGATGCTCGGCCTGTTCCACGCCGGCAAGCTGCGGGCACACGAGATTGCGCTGCGGCTCGGGTGGGACCGCCTTCACGCCGGCCTTCGGATCACCAAACCGTTCTATGGCTGGTTCACGCCGGCCATCTCGACGCGCGATTTCACGCTTCGAGCCGCGCCGCTCACGCACGCGCTCGATTTCGTCGCGCTTTGCGCCTGAGAGACCCGCGCGGTCAGGCGGTGCAACACGTGGCGGGGTGGTTGTGTCCTTTTATAAGACCGGCCGGTGGAGCACGAGCCCGAGGGTCGCGATGGCCCGTGGACCGCGAGCGCGGGGCCACGATCGCCCACGCACTACGAGCCGAAGGCCACGATCGCCCGCGGACCACGAACCCGAGAGCAAAGATTGCCCATAACTCCACGTTCGAGCAACCTTCGCGAGCGCGTGCGGGTTTTGCCGCCGCCATGGGGTTTAACTCCGCACGCGCGCCGGGCGCGCCGGCGAGTGCGCAGTTGACGGTAAATCCATTGCCGGCGTTCCGCAGCTACCGCCGTGTCACCCCGGCGAACTCGGCGCTGCCCCCAGGGACGCGGCGAAACCGGCGAACTCGGCGCTACCCCCAGGGACGCGGCGAAACGGCCTCCCAGCGGCGAAACGGCTTCCCAGGGGACTTGACTTACTCGCGTCTAAGCCCAGCGGAAAGTTCGCGGGGCTTTGCGCATCCGGATCACCCGCGCGGGAACTCCGGCCACCACCGCGTTCGCCGGCACGTTCGCGGTCACCACCGCGCTCGTGCCGATCACCGAGTTCTCGCCCACCGCGACGCCGCGCAGAAGACACGCGCCGTAGCCGATCCACACGTTGTGCCCGACGTCGACGTCGCGCTTGTAGATGCCCTGCTCGCGGATCGGCCGTTCGACCTCGACCATCCCGTGGTCGAAGTCGATCATCATCACGCGGTCGGCGATGATGCACTCGCGGCCGATCGAGACGTGCTGGTAGGCGGAGATCGTGCACTCCTGGCCCATCACCGACTTGGCGCCCAGCGAAAACTCACCCTCGTGGACGCGGATCTTGGAGCGGTGGCCGATCCACGACCACCGGCCGAGCGTCACGCGGGCATCCCGCCCGATCTCGAACTTGACCCCCGGGCACACGAAGCACAGCCCGTCGGTGCGAAACCTCCCATGCCAGCGGAGCTTCAGCCACGCCCAGCGCGCGATCAGCACCGCGTAACCGGGTCGCAGCATGTGATGCTTGCGCGCGAAGCGCAGGAACGTCAACGGGCCGCCGTGCAGTGGCGGGGGACCCGAGCGGACCGCCGGCGGGACCGCGGCCGGCGCGGTGCGCTCCAGCTGCTCGACGCTCGCGGATTGCACGCGCGGATCGTACCCCTGGCATGATGTGGCGGGTAGTGGCCGCCCTCGCAGAGACACTCGCATTCGAGCGGCCCCGCGTGGACAACCACTGAGGATGCCCGGCGCCGACGAATCGCTTGCACAACGTGTCCTGGCCGGCGACCGTCGAGCGCTCGCGCGAGGTATCACGCTGGTTGAGAACGACGACCCGGATGGGTGGGCGCTGGTCAAGGAGGTCTATCCCCGCACCGGGCGGGCCGCGATCATCGGCTTCACGGGACCGCCGGGCGCGGGCAAGTCGACTCTGCTGGGCGCGCTGATCAAGCTCGAACGTTCGCGCGACCGGACCGTCGGCGTCCTGTCGATCGATCCCACCTCACCGTTTACGCAGGGTGCCTTGCTCGGCGACCGCATCCGCCTGTCCGACCACTTCCTCGATCCGGGCGTGTACATCCGCTCGATGGCCAGCCGAGGCGCCCTGGGCGGCCTGAGCGAGGCCTCGCTCCAGGCCGCGCTGCTGATGGACGCGGCCGGCCGTGACGTGATCATGCTCGAGACGGTGGGGGTCGGTCAGGCCGAGGTCGACATCATCGACCACGCCGATACGGTCGTGCTCGTGTTAATGCCTGGGTCAGGCGATTCGGTCCAGGCGCTTAAGGCGGGCGTGATGGAGATTCCCGACGTGATCGTGGTCAACAAGGCCGACCATCCACTCACCGACACGATGGTGCGCGAGATCAAAAACGTGCTGGGGCTCGGGCCCCAGCAGGGGTGGGAGGTGCCGATTGTGAAGACCGAGGCGGTCCGGGGCGAGGGGACCGAGCAGCTGGCCGACGCGCTAGCCGAACACCATGCCCACGTGGAGGCCGAGGGGACGCTGTCCGAGCGGCGCCGGCGCAACCTGATGAACGAGGTCCTGGCGCTGGCCGCCTTCCGCGTGCGGCGCGAGCTCGAGGCGTCGGTGCGCGACGACCCCGCCACTCAGGAGCTGCTCGATCGGGTGGTGGCGCGCGAGCTCGACCCGGCCAGCGCGGCCACCGCAGTGCTCGAGCGCCGCGCCGAGGAGTTCGCGGCGGGCAACC
>JAFAZZ010000183.1 GCA_019239375.1 Solirubrobacterales bacterium
TTGAGGGTGTCGCCCGCTGGCCATGGATGGCCAGCGGAATGGGCACGGACGAAGCCCGCACCTCAGCCACCAACGGGTCCCGCCACAGCACCCAGCGTGCGGTTGAAAAAGTCGGCCGCTCTATCACGAACTCAGAAACACCGCAACACCGAACAGAGGATTGAACCAATCCCAGCAGCCGCCTAACAGCAGAATCCAATCATCCCCAACCGGGTCCGGGCCGCTCATCGCGGCCCGGACCCATTCCACATTCGGGTTCCGAACTTCGAGGCAACCCGCGTCAGCTCCCAACAGTCCCGCTTTGCTGGCGTCGCGGTACTCGGCGCCGATTCGGGAAACACTTGCTAAGCGCGGAAACCGCGCACGAGACGGTCTGGCTGCTAGCAGGCCCGCTGTTAACGACCGGGCGGAAGCGGGAGCGCGGGACGGAGGCGAGTTGGGTCCCCCAATCGAACGAACGCGCTCGTCTCGGACGGCGAGATCACTGACAAGGTCGTCATGCTCGGTCCTCGTCCTAGGCGGAAGCGCCCAGGCTCGATCCTCGCGCGACTGAGCGATGTAGGAATCGCACATACGGAGACGCTGCGGGCGCCGGCCGGCCGATCAGTCGAGCTGGACTTCTGCAACCACCAGCACGAGAAGCTCGACGTCGATCTCGCCGGAGTTGCGAAGCTCGTCCAAACGGGAAGAGATTTCCGGCCCGTCCGGGACTTCCGCTTCGACGGTTGTGCTTGCTCGTTGTCCCGACCACAGCTAACGATACGCGCGCAAACCCGACCGACATCGGCCACTGCCGCTCCGCCAACGTATAAGCGGCGGAGCGTCCGCGACGCCAACGGCGGACAGCCGCAGTTCGCTGCTTGAGGCCACGCGGCGCATCGAGCGGGCAGTCGTGGTTCAGCAGCTACGTTGTGTGGAGCGCACATCGGTCGATCTCCCGGCGGCCACGACCACCGCGGTCGACGCGGCTAATGCAACCGTGGCGAACCAGAAGTCTCAGGCCGCAGAAAAACAGCAGCGCGCCGGCTGCCGTCCGCGTGGCGCGATTCGGCTTGCGCATCATCCGGGCGATGCAGCCGTGTCGCCGGGCGCGGCGAGACAGCTGGGTGCGTGACGCAGCAGTAGCCGCACGTCGGCAGCGCCGCGGTGGTCACTTCGTCGGAGGGGTCGCGTGGGATCGTCTCGTGAAAAACAAAAGCGATGATGCCGTAGCGGGGTTTCGCTCCAGACCGACAAATGGTGGGGACGTCAGGACGACGTCAAGACGACCTCAAGACGAGCGCTGTGGCAACCCGCCCCGCTAAAAGTCAACGTCCATCCCGCCCGTCCCTGCGAACGTTGCATACGAGCCCCAGTGCAAATGCGAGGACGACGATGGTCCCGATTGGACTCAGGACGGTCGCCGCGACGACGACGCCGAGGAGCGCCAGGACTTGATCTAGGTCGAGCTTTGGCATCTACCCGACAGTCTGACGCCGACAGTGACCGACACAAAGGTTGCTTCTGGGTCGAGACGGATGATGGGCATAGCTGGAAGCTAGAGCTGGCGGCGGCAACGGGAGACCTTTAGTACGCTTCCAGTACGCGTATGTGCAAATCTTTGAAACGAGCCAACTCACTTGCTGACCGGACCTGAGAAGGCTCGCGAGAACCGACTCCGGCGCTTGGCCGAGCGTCGGAACGGAGCGTCGCTCTCGCGAGCGCGACGGCGGGACCGAGACTCGTGGGACTACGCCGTCTACCAGCTGATTCCTGATCCCGAGCATCCGCTTTGGCTTTACGCCCACGAGGATGACCTACAGCCCCGATCGTTTGAAGCCCTCGATGAGGTCGAAGCGTTCCTGCTGGGCGAGCAGTGGGCGCAGAACCGGGTAGAGGAGCGCGCCGCCGACGCAGGCCTGACAATTGAGCGCGCGATGACCAACGGGTCGCGAGGTAAGACGATCTGGCTCAGTTCACAGGAGGGCGAGCGGCGATGGGGACCGTTCTACAGCTACGACGAGGTCGAGAACTACTTTCGGGCAGCACCCGAGCAGCGGCCGAGACGAGAGTGGCGACGGATGCCCGAGCAAGGGACTACGCCGGATAGCGGATCATGAAGTCCCGGATTCCATCGATCATTCGGTCGACGTCACTCGCTACAACATTCGCGTAATGACCGTGGGCCGCCTCGTTCCGCAAGCCATACCAGCCCGCCGCGATCTTGCGTTGCGACTCACTGACCTGGCCCTCCTTGACAAGCTCAATCAGCAATTCGTCGACCGATCTCGTCCGCGTCCCCGCAGTCACATTGATGCTGTTCCGGACAGCGAGCGATCGGACGTGTCCTTCAAGCACACTTCCGGAAATCACAGCGGCGGCGTCCTTGTAGCCCTTGGTCAGCAACTCAGTCGCCCATGTCCAAGAAGTCTTCAAAGACCGCGCTGTGAACAAGTTCCTCAAGAGTCTGAACGTACCCGGCATCAAAGTCAGCCCTCATCGCTTGCAGGATCCCGGCCAGATTGAGGAGCTGGCTGCCGACGAAGCCTGTACGCACGACGGCGTCGGCCTCCTTGGCATAGCGACTACCGGGCGCTGTGAGACGATCGATCCCAGCGCGAAGCCGGGTGTGGATCTGTCGCATCTCGTCATCCGGCAAACCTCTGGAGAGGTCGTCGTGCGGGGACGCCCTGCGGGCTATTTCGACCTGCCCGAGCAAGTGGTCGATCTGGCCTATCGCCTGCTGGCTATCCCTACGCATATCCATACCCCCCATACTGCACAGCTGCAATGGACCGCAATAGGAATGTCCACCCCCACATGCGCCGGGAGAAGCTCAACGCACCGTGGCAGCGGCAGAACTCGCTACCGCGTTGAGCCACCGAGCAATCGCCCGTCCAGGCCGGCAGCCGCGCTTTCGGAATGCCACGCAGCGGCCTTGCCGCAGCGGCGGCTTAGCCAGGATGCTCCGCAAGCCGAACAGCACGAGTCTGACGTCAGACGCCGCGCTGTTGCTTTCTTAGGTCATCCGACTGCTGGTTCGCCACGGTTGCGGTAGTTGGGTGGACCTCGTGGCCGTGACGGCCTGCGATCGCTGAATTGTGTGCTGCGCAGAACCGGCGGCTGCTGACACACGAACTCGGCTCGCGGCGTTCCGCTTCCCAGGCACGGCGGGACGACGAGGGGCAGAAGCAGACGGCGGCTCACGTCGGATGCTTCGGGCGATCGTGAAGTCCCGGTGACCAGCGACCGCGCGATCACGTGGGATCTCTCCGAGGTCACTGATGTCGTCAAATGGGTGGCGTCGACCGCGCTCCGGATCACCGTCGTCGTGGGGAGCCCCTCCCCGGACGTCAGGCCACCCCGCGGGCGCCGAACGCCCAAGAATGGTCGTTCGGTGCGCGCCGAAATGGCGGGTAGAAGGGCAGCCCTGGCGACTGCCTGTTGGCGTCGATGCTCAAGCCGACGGGCCACTGGTCGAGCACGTGGATAGGGCAGCGCGTGTGGTCAACTGGGGGTGAGGGGTTGCGGGTAGCTAGCCTGCGCGATGGTCTCGATGTCTTCGAAGCTGAGCACGCTCGTGGTTGTCACGGCCGCCCTTGGGCTGGCGGGGTGCGGTGGCTCGAGCTCGAATTCGACCTCGCACGTGTCGGCGCCGAAGAACGGAGTACGAGGGCGCATCTACCGAGTGAGCCTCAGCGGCAAGGCCGAGACTCCTCCGGGGGCGCCGAACGGCGCGGGCAGTGCTGTGATCGCGCTCCACAGCTCGCTGAAGGTCTGCTGGCGCTTCTCTCACGTCCGTGGCTTCACCGATGCGACGTTCGCCCACATCCACCGAGGCGACGCCGGAACCGCAGGCCCGATAGTGATCCCGCTCTCGACCACCGGCAAGCTTCACCACAAGGGCTGCGTTCCCACGACCGCAGCGATGATCAGGGCGATCGAGCAGGACCCGGCGGGCTACTACGTGAACATCCACAGCAAGGAGTACCCGGCCGGCGCGGTGCGGGCGCAGTTGTGATCGTCCGTTGCCTGCAGGTCCGGTCCTGCCGTGCGTGCAGGTCCGGAGGAGGACTCGTCGATCGGTGCCGCCGACCAGGGCGAAAGGCAGCTACCGTGGGCTCGCTGCCGCTTTGGCCTTTACGCAGCAGCGCGGATCGGCCGCTCGGAACCGTGATCGGATCGGGGGCGCGTAGCCCGGGTCCGAGTCCGCGATGAGCATCTCGAGCGCGACGGCCTCTGTCCCGTCGTCGCGCGCGGACGCGCCGAACGCTGACGGCTACCCCGTGGGGTTGTTTGAGCGGCGCGTTGTGAGTCGGGTTGGCTGCGCCCCCTGCTCGGTTTCGCGACAGCGCCTGGCACCGGGATTGCGGCGAACGCGTGGGAGTTCCGGCCGGCGGGGTAGTTTTTGGCTATGCGCCGATCGCTGGTCTCTACGTTCGCTGTTGCCGTCGTGCCCATGGCGGTGCTGGCGTGGTTCGGGTCCAGGCCGCGGTCGCGTACGCCGGCACCGCATCCGATCGTGCTCGCGAGTGGGGCGCGGGTCTTCATCACTACCGGTCGCGGTGCGCTCACCTTCGAGAGGGCGGCTAGAAGCGCGCACGGACCGCGCGGCGCCGCCCGCGTTGTCGTTCACCCGGCGCGACCCAAGGCGTCCGCGTCGCGGTGCAGCGCCCCGCCTCCGAGCCTTCCCACCCGATCAGCCGGCCGGAGTGGCTCTCCGGCGTCGTCATCACCGAGTACTACCCCGCCCCGGAGCGGTGGTTCAACGGCCGGAGCGTCACCGCTCCCGGCCTGGCGGGCCGTCATCCGGTCGACTGGCTGTACTCGGCGCACGGACTGGCGATGGAGGGGGATGGGATCACGGCCGGCGGACGGACCGCGCACGTCGAGAATCTTGGTGCCACGTACTGGGTCAACGGCGCCGGGCGTCAGACACGACCGATCTGCCTGGGGCGGTGGAGCGACGGCTCCCCGGTGTGGCTGCGGGGTGGCTGGCGCAACCGTCTCGGCGCGGTCACCTACCCGCTCGCCGGCGGCGGCTGGTCGAACGGGCGCGGCGGGCGGCCGCTGGACTGCGGTGGCGTGACATTCGCGCCCGGCGCGTCGCTGCCGGTCCGCTACTACCACTCGATCGCGGTTGACCCGGAGTTGATCTCCGAGGGCAGCCGCGTGTTTGTCCCGGCCTACCGGCCGATCAACGGCGGATGGTTCGTCGCCCAGGACACCGGCGGCGCGATCAAAGGCCGGCACATCGACGTCTACCGCCCCCCGCCCGCCAGCTCGTCCGACCTCGGCCGCTACATGGCCGACCAGCGGATCTACGTTGTCCCGCCCCGCTGATCCTCCGGGGCGCGACGCAGGCGCTCGCGAACTGGACCGCTCGGGTACCGGCGGTCCGCGGCGATCCTGCACGCGACCAGCCCGCATTCGTGGCGGCCGTGCGCATCTCGGCACCCTCACGAGGCACCCACAACGGCGCGGAGAGCGCCGTGACCAGCGCCACGGGAAGTAGACGTCGCAGTGGAAACCGACTTGAGCGGCAACGCGGTGAGGCAGCTGCGGTGCTGGTGGGCTGGCAAGCGCGACGCTGCCCGAGGGGCTGATGACCGGATCCGTTATAACGGAGCAGTGCGCGACCTTGTACGTGTTCGGTATGAGGAGTCGGATGCGGGTCGTGGTTCGATTGCCGAAGGTACGGGCAGCTGAGCGCCATGGCTCGTCTTCCTCCTGTCGTGGCGCCGCGACAGGCAGCGCTGCTCGAGCGATGGCGCGGCGAGCTCGCCGCCGGTGCCTCCCGCGTCGGGTGGAAGATCGGACACGGCATCCCGGAGGTCATGGCGCACGGCGGCGATTGCCCGGTGGTGGGTTATCTCACATCGTGGACGGCGATAGAGGATGGCGGTGTGTGGTCGCGGCAGGGCGGCGATCTGCGGGCCGAGGCCGAGTTCGCCGTCAGCATCGGCACCGACGTCGACGCGACGGCCGCCTTCAATCCAGCAGCTGCGATCGGGGGTCTATGCGTCGCCCTCGAGATCGTCGATGTCGAGCGGCGGCCGGGAGATCTCGACGGCGTGATGGGCAGCGACGTGTTCCATCAAGCGGTCGCGTTCGGGCCGACGCTGTCGGTTGCGGCGGTTGATCTCGGGCGGGCGACGTTGCAACTGGACGACACCGTTCACGATGCCGACGAGCCGATGCCGGACCCATTGTGGGTCGTGCGGACAGCGGCAGAGATCCTCGCGCAGTTCGGCGAGCGTCTGCTGGCTGGCGATCGAATCCTCTCGGGATCATTCATCCACCAGCGAGTCGGTCAGATCCGCTTAGCCAGCGCAGCGATCCACCGCCTTGGCCGCGCGTCGCTCAGGATCGCTTGACCCCAGCGGGCGAGACGGCGCTACCCGTTTCACCCATAGGAGCCACGGCACGCCGGTGATCGTTTGAGGCGTGATCCACTCACGCGAGCTCTGTGACGTCCACTGCTGCATTTGGGTGCCAGCGGTCGTGGGCGCTCACGATCCTTCGCCAATCGGCGTTCCGCGTGTCTGACGAGTCCTACCGCGAGACACCGTCGCTACGCTCAGACGATGCCCGTGCCCCGCTTCCTCAGAGGACGTGCCGCAAAGGAACCGACGGTGCTGATCGGCGACCCGCGCGTCGATGGGTGGGAAACGGTGACCACATTCGAGGACGAACACACTGCGGTGGCATGGCGGGACCAGCTTCGCCAGCTGGGCGTCGACGCCTGCTGTGTGGCAGACAATCTGGTGGACCAATTCGGCCGCGGCGACGTCTACCTTGTGGTACCGCCCGCGCAGTGGTCGCGTGCGACCGAGATCGTCGAGAACCTCGACTAGAAGCGGCGAAGCTGCTGCGGCCCCGCGTTCGCCGAGCAGTGAGACCTGCCCTCGCGCTGACGACCGCAATCATGTCGTCGCCAGTGCCGAGCTCGCTTGCGCTTAGGCGACGGAAGGATCGTGGCGGGTCCGCGCCCAGCAGCGCCGGCGCGGATTCCGGTGCGTTCAGCTCCTCGACTGCTCTCGCTACCAACAGCTGACGCGAGGGTGCTAATCCGCGACTTCCACGGCCTCGGCGGGACGCCGGTCTCGACCGCCGAGTCCCAGGCGCAGGACGCGGAACGAAGCAATCGTCGCCAGGAGCCCGACGATGATCAGCACGATCTGCAACCACGTTGGGGCCGCGAGGATGGCGTGGCCGGCGAAGTAGTACTCGAGCGTGATCAATCCCGACCACGCGAGAGCTGCAACCGCGGTGACCGCAAGGAAGCGGCCGACGGCCACGCCGCTCGCGCCGGCGGCGAGTCCTGCAACGTTTCGAAGGCCCGTGATGAAGCGGGCCATGAACAGGGGCGCGATGGCGTGCCTCTGGAACCGGCCACGGAGCTCGTGAACCCGGTCCGGCCGCTGACGGAACAGCCGGCCCACGCGGAGGAGCACTGGCTCACCGCGCCATCGACCGGCTGCAAATCCGGCGGTTGAACCAAAGAATGCGCCTAGCGCGCCCGCTGCAATAATCCCCGCCAAGGGGAGGCCATTCTTGGTCGATGCGTCTATCCCGGCGATGACCAACGCGGTACCACCGGGAACCGGAAAGCCCATCGCCTGTAGGCCCGCCGCGAGGAAGACGGCGATGAGGCCGAATTGTGGATCAGCTGGGTGATCTCATGGGAGCTCACGGCACCTAGTTTGCACGACGCCGGTTGTGGGTGCCGGAGAACTGATCGTTCGAGGTCCCGCCGGCGCAGCGTTAGCCACTGGCTTCTGCCAGACACCTGACCAGCTGGCTGGGCCAGGTTTCGGAGCGCAACCTCGCCATCAGCAGAGCGATCGTCGCGTCGTGGACCGCCCCCGGTTTGGACGACACGTCTTGCCTTGTGTAGTTGATGTTTGTATCAGCGAGTCTGCTCCTGTACTACCTGGCGGAGAGGCCAGGGAGTTCCGTTCGTCCCTTGACCACGCTCGTCGCGGCCTGAGCGAGATCGGATGGAACGGCGGCGACGATTTCGGGAGAGATCGGGCCGTGGGCAGCGAAATCGACGCCAACCGTCGAGACGCGACGCGTTGTAAGCCCGTGTGAGGCCTTCGGAGCAGTCGACGCGACCGATCGGTTGGCCGAATTCGGGCCCTCGAGAGGCCGCGCGAGGCGCTCGGCGTGCTGTCGTTCGAACTCGACTGGGGAGAGGTGGTCGAGGGTCGAATGCCGGCGGCGGGGGTTGTACCAGCCCTCGATGTACTCGAACACCGCGGCCCTCGCCTCGCCGCGCGTCGGCCAGGATTGGCGGTAGATGCGCTCTTTCTTGATGCTGGCGTGGAAGGTCTCGCAGACGGCGTTGTCGATCGGTGTCGACTGCGCCTGATGCCGTTGGTGCTCAGCGAGCTGTTGGTGTGACGCATCCGTTCCATCCGTGGGTGAGGCGGGAGTTCGCGTTCATCGCGGTCCGCCAGACTTGGGGTCAGGACCGTGTGTTCTTCTTCGATGGCGATGGCGTGCAGCGCTCGATGCCCCGGGCGTGGACGGACCTCGGCGATGAGGATCCATTCGTGACCGTGGCGGCTGGCCGGAGCGCGTTTCGGGTCGAGGATCTGCTGGCGGTGGCGGAGCTCATCGCC
>JAFAZZ010000341.1 GCA_019239375.1 Solirubrobacterales bacterium
AAGGTACTGCCCAATCACGATTCGGTACAGCGCTCTGCGCCAGAGCAGGGCTCGCGACGAGTCTTACCTCGACAAGCGCCTTGGGAAGCGGTGGTTCACCGAAACACGAGAGCGCGAGCGAGGCAAAACCCCTCCGCGCCGAAGGCGATCGTTCAACCCTCGGTCCCCCCACCATCCAAGCCAAGGATCAATGCCGCACCAGGTCTCTTACGGCCGGGCAAACGCGCCGATAACGCACGAGCACCGACGCTCCCGGTCACGCTGCTTGTGCCCTCGGCGCTCGGGCTGCATGCCGTCCTCGCGCACGCTTGTTGCAAGTCGAGTCTCCGGGCCGGTAGTATCGGTGGGGTGCGCGACTGCCGGGACGACCGGGCGTGAGGGTACGTTGGCTCAGCGGGGCAGTTGTGGTCGCGAGCTTGTTCGTGTGGCCGGGCGCGGGGGGGGTGTCGGTCGCGCGGACCACGTCGGCGCTGCGGGTTCAGACTGCCGGCGAGTCGCAGCGCGTGCACGGTAGCGATGGCCGCGAGCACCTTGAATACGACCTCGTCATTACGAATGTGTTTACGGCCGGCGTTACGCTCAGATCGCTTGAGGTGCGCGGTGACGGGAGACGCCTGCTAAGGCTAAGCGGCGCCCGGCTTGGCGCTGCCACCCTTCGGCTTGGCACGTTTAAATCGACGAGACGGAAGGTGGCGCCCGCGGTGACGGTGGTGATACCGGTCGACGTAGCGCTGCCTCGTTCGGCTGGCCGCAGCGTGCCCGGCCGGTTGACCAACCGGATCAGCTACGCGATCCCGGGGAATCCCCCGCTGGTAGGAGTGATTGGGAGCACGACCGTTCACGTACCGCCTGTGCGCGTCGATCGGCGAGCCCCGGTCGTGATCGCCTCACCGTTACGCGGCTCGGGTTGGCTAAATGCCAATGGGTGCTGCGATGACCCCACCTCGCCCCATCGCCACACCGTGTTGGCGACGTCCACGGGCGGCTACGTCACCCCCGAGGTCTTCGCGATCGACTGGCAACGCATTGTGAAGGGCGTGGTCTTCACCGGTGACGGCAGCAAGAACACCGACTACCCCACCTTCGGCGCCCCGCTCTACGCAGTCGCCAACGGCACCGTAGTAAGGGCCGTCGACGACATGCCAGACATACCTCCACACACACAGAATCCAAGCCTGCGAACGCCCGACGACTTTGGCGGCAACCATGTGATCCTGAAGATTGGGCCGCGCCGCTACGCCTGCTATGCGCACCTGAAGGCAGGCTCGGTGCGCGTACGGCCCGGACAGCACGTCCACGTCGGCCAACGAATCGGCCAGGCCGGAAACAGCGGGAACACCACCGGGCCACACCTGCATTTCGGAATCCAGCGGCGACCGGACTGCCTATCCGCAAGTGAGCCATTCGAGATCGACCGGTTCAAGCTGCAGGGGATGGCCGATCCGAACTCACCGGTGCCACACATCAAGGTCGTCCGCACACCGCGCCGCGAACGCCGCTCCTTGCCGCTCAACCTGTCGGTGGCCACCCTGACCCCCGGCTGATCCGCCACAAGGCTCCTCATTTCAGCAGCGAGCAGTAGCGCTGCGGCTCGCTGTAATCGGACCGATCTCCCATTCGACATCGACGGCGTTCGGGCTGCTACGTCCCGTAGCGCCGTTTCGACGACCGGCAGACGCTCGCGCAGTCCGCATGCGGGCACGCGCCCTGCCACAACATCCCACTAGCGCGTCATCGCTGCTCTAATCCTAGGCGAGCCGTCGCGGTCGCCTTGACCAGCGCACCAATGTAACGGCCGGACGACAACCACGTCGCCTAGCGGCTTGACCGTAAGCACCGCGCCGTGTGACCCAATCCTGGCCCAAACGCCCCTGCCGCCGCTTCCCAGAAGGTGCTGCAGCTCATCGCCGAAACGCCCGAATCGTGCCGCGTTTGAAGGCGATTCGGGCACTGCGTCGTCACTGGTCATCATCGCGTGTTCGGCCTTTCACACCGGAGATCAGTGTGGGACAGCCCTTTCGCAGCGAAGGGGCGGGAGTCGCGGACTCCTGGACCCTGGTTAGCTGCCGGGGACTCTGCTCAGTGCGCGTAGTCCCGCCCAATGCCGCGGATGCGGCACCTTCTTGCCGAGGCGGATTAGCGAGCAGTAGTGTTCGGACAGTCCGGTCGCGGCGACAAGATCGGCGATCGGCAGATGCCGCAACGCAGGCAGGATGTTGGAGCGGAAGACCGGCGGGTCCGCCCGCTCACCCTGCCACTCACGGACGGCGGCTTGGTGCGCGGCGTTCTTCAAGCCGCGCAGCTGCGCGGGCCGCCCGCCGTGCGCCGGGTCTTGCTGCTCGGCACGCAACCGAGCCAGAGTCTCACCCGCCCGCTCCCGGGCCGTCGGCGCCTGCTCGGTGAAGCGCTGGCGGCGGCAGTTGTCGCAGTACCGGCGGCGCCGGTGGGACAGCGGGGCGCCGCAGTCCCGGCAAGTGTTGGGGAGCTGCGCGAACCCGGACCGGGACGCACGCTTCCGGCGATCCGGCA
>JAFAZZ010000358.1 GCA_019239375.1 Solirubrobacterales bacterium
TGGCTGATGATCATCCAGCCCAAGCGCCAGCAGGCGTCGAAGCTCGGCGCTCAGGTTGCGGCCGAGCAGGCTCAGCTCGCCTCGGCGCAGTCGCAGGTCGCGCAGGGGGAGGCCGCGCGCAGGCAGTTCGCCAGCGACTACACCGAGCTCGTGCGGCTCGGCGAGGCTGTGCCGGAGGACGACAACGTCCCGTCGCTGATCTACCAGCTTCAGGGCGCGGCCGGCTCGGCGCACGTCGACTTCCGCAGCCTTCAGGTAACGGCGCCGTCCGCAACGCCGACGCCCTCGACCACGAGCTCGAACTCGAAGTCATCGCCGTCGAGCTCCCAATCGTCGTCGAGCTCGCAGCTGCCGCCCGGCGTCGCCGTCGGGCCTGCCGGCCTGCCCGCCGAGGCGTTCAACTTCGGCTTCCGCGGCAACTTCTTCCGTCTCGCTGACTTCTTCAACCGGCTGCAGCGCTTCGTCCAGCTCAGCCGCAGCGGCATCGCCATCAGCGGTCGCTTGATGTCGGTCAACGGGTTCAGCCTGTCGGCGGGCCCCGGCGGCTTCCCGCAGATCCAAGCGAACGTGAACGCCACCACCTACCTCGTGCCCGCCTCGCAGGGCCTGACGGCCGGCGCCACCGGCGCGGGTCCGGCGGGAACTTCGACCACGTCAGCGGGCGCGAGCTCGTCCTCGTCGACCACGCCGCCGGCAGCGGCGCTCACCCCGGTGATCCGATGAACATCGTCAAAGGCATAGTCGTTGAACTCCGTGAGCGCAGGCTGTGGCCGGTGGCCGTGGCGCTGGTGGCCGCGCTGGTCGCGGTTCCCGTCCTCCTGTCGAAGAGCGCTACGAGCGTCCCGGCGCCGCAGGCGCCCTTCGGCGGCGCAGCGGTCCCCGGAGCCAAGGGTGTTCCGGTCACGCTCGCGGCCGCGCCCGATCAGTCCAACCTGAAGGGCGCCACGCGCGATCCGTTCACCCAGCAGGTCCCGAAGAGCACGACGGCCACGAGTACGGGCACGAGCTCGACCGCGGCCACGACCGCCTCGAGCGCGCGCACCGGGACGGGCAGCTCCTCCGGTGCGAGCGGTGCCGGTAGCACCGGCTCGACCGCCGCGACATCCGGCAGCGGCAGCTCGCCGGCCGGCGCGGGCGGCACGACGGCGCCGGCTCCGACCCCCGTGAGCGTCAGCAAGCCCGCGCCCGTGCAAACGGGGCTGACCTCCACGGAGGCCTACGCGGTCGAGCTCTCGGTGACCAATCCGGATGGCAGCGTCGCCGACAACACCTATCCACGCGACAGCGTCATCCCGAACACGACGCAGCCGCTGCTCGTGTTGCTCGGCGTCGGGCAGGGTGGCCATAACGTGCTGTTCGCCGTCCAGCCCGGGACTGGCGTCAGCGGGCCGGGAACCTGCACCCCGGGCACGATCGACTGCGAGATCCTGTCACTGTCACCGGGCCAGACTGAGCAGGTGTCGACCTCGAGCGGTCGCGTCGCCGACTTCGCCGTCACCAGCGTCGACGTCAACCACTACGGATCGGCCGCGGACGCCCAGCACGCACGGCAACAGGTGTCGGTGTTCGGCGCCAAGCTGCTGCGCAACTCGCCGCTGAGCGCGCTCTCACTCTTCCAGTATGACCCGAATGTCGGCGCCATCGTCGACCTGCGCAACCTGACTGTTGGAGGTAACTGATGCGCCGCTTCTCGTTGATCAACCGAGCTCGGTGGGTGGGTCTGGCCGCCACGCTGACGGTCGGCGCCTCGCTGTTCGCGGGCGTGAGCGGCGCGCAGGCAGTCGTCATCGATATGAACGCTCTTGGGCAGCCGAGCGTCACGTACAGCTCGTCTGACCAGAGCGGTTACTACGGCGTGGCGCTTGCGCCGGGAACGAGCCTGCCGAACACGGTCCCCACGGTGACCACGGCCGCGCCGTGCACCGACCCGGTGCTGCAGCCCGACCTGATCCTGAAGAACACCGGCCTGTGCTCGCACGGCGGCGCGGTCATCCACAACAACGAGACCTACGCGCTGACGTGGGACCCGCTGCGCAGGTACTGGGCGACGACGAGAAACTACGTCGAGCAATTCCTCGGCGACGTCGCCACCGGCAGCGGCACGTTCACCTCGCCCTACTCCGTCACCACGCAGTACACCGACGGCACCGGGCACGCCGCTAACGCGTCCGTGTTCGCGGGCGGTTGCATCGACTACGGGAACCCGGGCGGCTACAGCTGCAAGTTCGGCTCGAGCAACCCGAGCGGCATCGGCAGCAACTATCCGGCCAGCGGCTGCCCCGTCTCCGGTACCGACCTGTGGGGCCCGACGCCGAACGGTCCGCTGGACACCGGCGCTTCCAATGACGTGTGCTTGACCGACGCTCAGATTCAGAGCGAGCTGT
>JAFAZZ010000398.1 GCA_019239375.1 Solirubrobacterales bacterium
AGCCCGAGCGCGCCTTCCCGCCCTCCCATCAGCAGCTTCAGTCGAGCACGCTCGGCTGGCGGATGGTCAACCCAAACATGCCCGACCAGTGGACGATCTCGTTGGGCGAGAGCGCCGAGAAGCTGGCTGGTATCTATCGCGTCACGCGCGACGAGCAGGATCAGTTCGCGTTGCGCAGCCACCAGCGCGCCCAGGCGGCGTGGGAGAGCGGCTTCTACGGCGAGTGGGTGATCCCGGTGCCCGGGACCGAGCTCGAGCGCGACGAGAACATCCGTCCCGACACCTCACTCGAGAAGCTGGGCAAGCTCAAGCCGGCCTTCGTAAAGGACGGGACGGTCACCGCCGGCAACTCCTCGCCGCTGAACGACGGCGCCGGCGCGGCACTGCTGGCCTCCGAGGACGGCGCCCGGGTTGTCGGGCGCGACCCGATCGCGAGGATCGTCTCGCGGGGCGCGGCGGCGGTCGATCCCGACGTGTTCGGGATCGCCCCGGTTCGGGCGGGGGAGATCGCGCTGGAGCGCGCCGGCGTCACCTGGGACGACGTCTCGGTGGTCGAGCTCAACGAGGCGTTCGCCTCGCAGTGCCTGGCCGACATCGGCGAGTGGAAGGGGCTCGATCCCGAGAAGGTCAATCCGAACGGCGGCGCGATCGCGCTCGGCCACCCGCTCGGTGCATCGGGTGTCCGCATCCTGGGCGCACTGGCCCACGAGTTGCGCCGCCGCGGCGGCGGGTATGGGGTAGCTGCGCTGTGCATCGGCGTCGGCCAGGGCCTGGCCGTCGTCCTACAGGCCTAGATATGTCTACGCATAGAGGTATGGAGAGATGACCGAGGAGCTTCAGGCCGACGAGGTGCGGCAGATCTACGACCCGATCGGTCCCACCCCCACCAGCTACCTGCGCGAGCCGGAAGGCGCACACCCCCCGCTCGACTTCCCGCCCTACAAGTCGACCACGCTTCGCCACCCCGAGCAGCCGCTTGTCTACCTGCCGCAGACGGTCACGGAGATCACGGGTCCGCAGCTCGGGCCGGTGCTCATGGGCGAGAACGACAACGACCTGACCGTGCAGCATGAAGGCGAGCCGATCGGCGAGCGGATCGTGGTCTCCGGCCGGGTGTTCGACACGGAGGGAAAGCCGCTGCGCGGGACCCTGGTCGAGATCTGGCAGGCCAACGCGGCTGGCCGGTACAAGCACCGCTGGGACCGCTGGCCGGCCCCGCTCGACCCGAACTTCAGCGGCGCCGGGCGCTGCGTCACCGACGACGAGGGTCGCTACACGTTCACGACGATCAAGCCGGGCCCGTATCCCTGGGGCAACCACCACAACGCCTGGCGCCCGGCCCACATCCACTTCTCGCTGCTGGGCCGGGCCTTCACCCAGCGTCTGGTCACGCAGATGTACTTCCCGGGCGATCCGTTCTTCCCCTACGACCCGATCTTCAACTCGGTAAGCGATTCGAAGGCTCGCGAGCGGATGGTCTCGAGCTTTTCCATTCACGGAACCGTGCCCAACTGGGCCGCCGCCTACGAGTTCGACATCTACCTGCGCGGCCCGGGCGCCACCCCGTTCGAGGAGGCGCATTGATCTTCGAGACGACACCATCGCAGACGGTCGGGCCGTATTTCGCGATCGGGCTGCCGTTCGACGTGGGCCCGTTCGCCGTGCCCGAGGGCACCCCCGGCGCCATCCACGTGACCGGCACGGTCTATGACGGCGCCGGCGCGCCGATCCCCGATTTTCTCCTCGAGACCTGGCAGGCCGACTCCGAGGGGCGGTTCGTCGACATGCACGGCGTCGGTGGCCCCTCGCAGCTCGACGGCTTCCGGGGCTTCGCTCGCTACGGCCTCGAGGACGGTGACGGCAACTACGACATCCTCACCGTCAAGCCTGGGGCGCTCCCCGGCCTGGCCGGCACCACCCAGGCCCCGCACATCGACGTCTCGGTGTTCGCGCGCGGGATGCTGCACCGCACGGTGACTCGGATCTACTTCGCCGACGAGGTCGAGGCCAACGCGTCCGATCCCGTGCTGGCGCGCCTTCCGGTCGAGCGCCGCTCGACGCTGCTGGCCGAGCCGGTCGACGGTGGCTACCGGTTCGACATCCGCTTCCAGGGCCCGCACGAGACGGTTTTCTTCGCGGTCTGATCGCGCGCCCGCCGCGACCGCGCTCCCCGGCCGTCGCCACCGCGTCGCGATCAGGGCACGCGCATGCCCATCAGCCGGAGATAACGCGTCACCGCTTCGGCGCGATTGGCCGCGTGCAGCTTGCGCAGGATGCTCCCGGCATGGAACTTGACCGTGCCGCTCGAGATCACGAGTGCGTCGGCGATGGCCCGGTTGCTGGCACCCTCGGCCATCAGCCGCAGCACCTCCAGCTCGCGGCGGGTGAGCAGGCCCTCGAAGAGCACCCGATCATCACGTCCGCGCGCTCCGAGTTCCGCCCCGTGCGCGGGGACCGGCGCGGGAGCGCGAACGCGCGCCGGCGCGGGAAGCGGGGCGCGGCTGCCGGCCGCCAGCGTGACCGGCGCATCGCTTAATTCACTTAAGCGCACGCGCAGCCACTCGAGGAACTCGCGCATCTGGTCGTGCTCGGCGCGCAGGGTACGGCGCAATGTTGTGCTCTCGTAGGACTGGGCCAGGCCGGTGGCGAACTCCCACAGGACATCCCGGTCGAGCACGTCGAGCGGCTGGCCGGCGCCGCGATCGGCATGGATGATCCCCACCACGTAGGCGCCGACCACCAGTGGCGCGGCGGCGTACGACCGCCAGCCCATGAGCCCGGCGGTTCGGCGGTCGACCCGCGGGTGGACGTCCGCGTCGAGCACGATCGTGGCCCGCCGCCGGCGCAGCATCTCGGTCTCGATCAGCGTGTGCTCGAGCCGCAGCGGATTGGCGCGTAGCGCCGCCAGCGTGGTCTGCGCGCCCCGGTCCTGCCCGGCGAAATGCGCCGCCTCGGCCACCATACGGCCGCCTTTGACCAGGCTGACGATCGCGCGCTCGAAGGCGGAGCCCGCGCACAGGGCGGCGGGGCCGCGGGCCAGCAGCTCGCGCGGCGAGGTGACCTCGCGCAGGTCCGCGATCGCGAGCTGGACTCGCTCGAGCGCCTCGAATCGAGTGTCGAAGCGCTGGCGCAACCGCTCGAGCGCGACCTCCTGCTCCTCGATCGGGCCGGTCCGGCGCTCGGATTCGGGCAGCTCCTCGCGCAGCACCGCGATGAGCGCCCTCAGCTCGCCCAGAGCGTCGGCGCCCCGTTCGAGAGGGAGGCCGAGCAGCTCGCGCGCCTGGGCGCTCGCGATCTCGACGCGCCGGCTGAGCTGATCGCCGGCGGGACGGCCGAGCGCTCCGGGCGGGGCCGCCGGCGCCGTCAACGCCCCCCGCGGCTCACAGCGCCTCCCAAGCCCGGGTCCGGGCGTAGCGGGATACCGCATCGGCGCGGCTCCTCGCCCCGAGCTTGCGCAAGATGTTCTTCACGTGATACTTGATCGTGCCTTCGCGGACGACCAAGATCTGGGCGATCTCGAGGTTGGTCTGGCCGCGGGCGAGCAACCGCAGGACCTCGGTCTCGCGCGGGGTTAGCGCTTCGGCGCCGGACGGATCGGCTCCATGGCCATTCGCCGCCGGGTCGCCCGCGTCGGACGCGAGCTGCCCGAGCCGCGTGTTTACCCAGTCCACCGCGGAGCGCAGCTCGTGATGGTGCAGCTGGAGCATCTCGCGCAGGACGGCCCGCTCGAACACGCCTGCTAGGCCCTCGGCGTAGCGGGCGGCCACCTCGGCGTGCAGCGCGTCGAGCCGCCCGGTGGCGGCCGATGCCTCCGCGTGCAGGAGCCCCACCGCGGTGCCCTGCACGACCAGCGCGGTCACCACGTAGCTGTCCCAGGCGAGCACCTCGGTCAGGCGCCGGGAGGCGCGCGACCGGGCGGCCTTCGCCTGCACGATCTCGGTGCCCTGCCGGCGAGCGACCTCGTCCTCAATCGAGGGGTACTCGAGCGGGATCGGCGCGCCGCGCAGCTCCTCGAGCGCGGCGGCGGCGCCGGCTCGGTCCTCGGCGCTCGCCATGGATCGTACGTGGAGCCCGTCCGCCCGCACCTCGCCGATCAGCACCCGATCGAACTCGGAGCTGATGCGGAGCTCTTCGGCCGCGCGATCGAGGATGCCCTGCGGCGAGCCGATCTCCCCCAGCCGCCGCACCGCATCGCCCACCCGCTCGAGCGCGTCCGCCCGGCGGACGTACTCCGCCTCGACGATCTCGCGCTCCAGCGAGAGCAGTTCGACGAGCACGCGCTCGGTGGCGGCTACATCAGCCACGGCGCCGTAGGTGGCTCAGAAAGACGCGGGTGCGGCGGGCCGCAGACGCTCCAGGAGCGCGTACCGGCAGGCGGCTTCGTGACCCACGCAGCTGATGCCGAGCGCGCGTCCTGCCCGCTCGATGCTCAGCCAGACTTCGCCTGCATGCTGGCGAGGCACGAGCGCGAGGGCCTGTCGATCGGACTGCAGCAGCCAAGTCGTCGCGATCCCGTCGATCGACCCGTGGGCGAACGGCGCCGCCTGGCGCGGATCGCGGCTCTGGCCGTACACGCCGAGCGCGGCCAGGACCTTGCTGGTGTGGCGACCCAGCAGCCCGAGCGCCGCTACCTCGCTCGAGTCGTCTCGCACCGCGACGTGACGGGCGGCGTCGGCATGCAGGGACTCGACCAGGCGCCTGCCGATGCGCTGATCGCACACCACGATCACTCGGTCCGGCGCTTCGCCGCACCACCAAGCGCCCCCACCGGAGACCAGGCCGCCGGGGGATACGCTGGCCCCGGCGAGCCGGGTCATCAGCGCCGACAGCTGCGCCTGCGGCGCTTCGAGTGCGAGCGTGCTGAGATCGGAGCGCTCGACGAGTCCCACTGCTCTGACGCAGACCGCGAGCTCCGCGGCCGCCGAGCCGAAGTGAGCCACCACCGGCCGCGCGCCACGGGTCGTGAGGACGGCGCCCGCGCGCCGGAGGATCAGCTCGAGCGGGAGGCCTGTGGGAGCGGTAGCCGACACAGCGCAGAACGTATCGCCGGGCCTCGGACGCCGCCCTGCTCCTTGTACCGAAGTTACCTATCCAATAGAGAGGGGAGCTGCAATGTTCAGCCATTGCCGCCTCGCATCCTTGGCCTTCAGACCCTCTCTAAAGTCTAGGCTAATCCGGCGCTGCGAGAGTGGCATGGCCGACGGCCTCCAGGCAAGCTGTTGCGATTCCCAGTCGGGCACCGAGGGAGATCAATGTGAGCACGCACCTGCAGGTCACGTCCATCCAGCCCGGTGGGCAGGCGGAGGGTCGCTACGAGCGCCTGACCCGGCTGATCGCCACCGACCGTCCGGTGATCATGGACGGCGCCACCGGAACCGAGCTGATCCGCGCCACCGGCGAGCGTCCCGAACTCGAGGAGCATCTGTGGGGATTGACGGCGATACTCGAATCGCCGGCCACGGTCAAGTCGGTGCACCGCCGCTACATCGACGTGGGCTGTGACGTGATCTGCACCGACACCTGGGGCCTGGCCACCGCGCTGCGCGATGGCCACGGCACGCTGTGGGACACCGCCGAGCCAGTCCACTGGATGGATGTGGCTCGCCGCGGCGTCCGCCTGGCCCGTGAGGCGGGGGCGGACTCCGGGCGCGCGGATCAGGTCGCCGTCGCCTTCAGTATCAACGGCGACGTCGACACACCGGACGGGCGCGAGACCATCCGCCTGCTGGCGCGGGCCTTCGAGCACGATCGGCCCGACCTGATCCTGGTCGAGACGCTGACGCTCGTGCGCAGCTCCACCTACGCCACGATCGAGGCCCTGCTCGACACCGGCCTGCCGGTATGGCTCAGCTTCCGGCGCTGTCGCCACGGTGTGTGCGGCGTGTACGGGGAGCATTGGGGGGGACCGGAGGGCGACGCGTTCGGACGGGCGGCGCGGCGCTTTGAGGAGATGGGCGTCGGCGCGCTGGCCATCAACTGCCTGCCGCCCGACCACGTCACCGGCATGCTCGCCTGGCTGCGCGACTTCACCGACCTGCCGCTCGGCGTCTACCCCAACCTGGGTTATCTGTCGGCCGCAGGATGGCGCTACGAAGCCGGCGTACGCGGCGCCGAGTACGCCGAGCTCGCCCTGCGCTGGCGGGAGGAGGGCGCGCAGATCGTCGGCGGATGCTGCGGGGTCGGTCCCGAGCAGATCGCCGCAGCGCGCGCCGCGCTTGAACCCACCAAGCCCGGTCATGCCCGGCCCACCGCGTTGCCGGACGAGGGCGTGGGTCCGGTCTCGCTCGATTCCCGGCAGCGCATGGCCGCGCGGAGGTGGAGCGACGCACGGGGCCGGCCCATGTTCCCGCTCGACTTCCCGGACATCACCGTCGAGCCCGGCGTGTTCGCCCCCACGCAGGGGAGCTTCATGGTCTGGAAGTACCTCTACCAGGAGGCGGTGGGGGCGCACCAGCGGTGCCTTGATATCGGCTGCGGTACGGGGGTGCTGTCGGTTCAGCTGGCCCGCAACGGCGCTGCGCACGTGCATGGCATCGACATCAACAGCGCAGCGATCAAGAACACCCTCACCAACGCGTTTCGCAACGGCGTCGCCGAGCGCGTCAGCGCGGCGGTGCAGGATCTGTATCCCTGGGTCCCTGAGGAGCGCTACGACGTGATCGTGGCCAGCCTCTACCAGACGCCGGTCGACCCGTTCGAGCCGGTCGTCTCGCACCGGCCGCTCGACTACTGGGGCCGGAGCCTCATCGACCACCTGTTCCGGATGCTGCCCGAGGCCTTGGCCGACGACGGCATCGCATACGTCATGCAACTGTCTATCATCGGCGAGCGGCGAACCACCCAGCTGCTGGAACGCCTGGGCTATCAGGCTCGTGTCGTGGACTTCGGGCTGTTCGAGTTCACGGAGCTGTTCAGTGACGCGCGCGATCAGATCGCTCGGGTCGAGGAGCTCTCAGACGCCTACCACCTGAAGCTCGGCGGGACGGATGTAATGGCCGCCTATCTGCTCGAGATCACCCGTAAGGAAGGTAGAACCGCATGACTCACGCCGACAACGAGTTCCTGTTCACGTCGGAGTCGGTGACGGAGGGCCATCCGGACAAGGTGGCGGATCAGATCTCCGATGGTGTGTTGGACGCGGTGTTGCGCGACGATCCGGTGGGGCGGGTGGCGTGTGAGACGCTGGTGAACACGGGACTGGTGGTGGTGTCTGGCGAGATCACCACGACGACGTATGTGGATATCCAGGAGGTGGCGCGCCAGACGATCAAGCGGATCGGCTATACGGATGCGGAGTTCGGGTTCGATTACCACACGTGCGCGGTGATCAACGCGATCGATAAGCAGTCGCCCGACATCGCCCAGGGCGTCGACCGCGCCTACGAGTCACGCGTCGACCCAGGCGACGACGATGAGCTCGATCTCGCCGGAGCAGGGGATCAGGGGATGATGTTCGGCTACGCGTCCAACGAGACGGAGGAGTTGATGCCGCTGCCGATCTCGCTGGCGCACAAGCTGGCCAAGCGTCTCGCCGACGTTCGCCGCGCCGAGATCTTGCCGTACCTGCGTCCCGACGGCAAAACGCAAGTCACCGTGCGCTACATCGACGGCAAGCCGGTGGAGGTCGAGAAGGTGTTGATCTCGACCCAGCATCGTGACGGCGCGGAGTCGCTGCTCAAGGACGACCTGTGGGAGCACGTCGTCGAACCGGCGCTGCCGGAGGAGCTTTACGACGCGCGCAAGCTGCACAGGGCGCTGCTCGTCAACCCGACCGGGCGGTTCGTGATTGGCGGTCCGATGGGCGACTGCGGTCTGACCGGCCGCAAGATCATCGTCGATACCTATGGCGGGATGGCGCGCCATGGCGGCGGGGCGTTCAGCGGAAAGGATCCCTCCAAGGTCGATCGTTCGGGCGCGTATGCCGCGCGCTACGTGGCCAAGAATCTGGTCGCGGCGGGGGTCGCGGACCGGCTTGAGGTGCAGGTGGCGTATGCGATCGGCGTGGCGCATCCGGTTTCGGTGATGGTCGAGACGTTCGGCACCGAGAAGATCGGGCGCGCGCGCATCCTCGAGTTGATCGGTGAGCATTTCGATCTGCGCCCGGGGGCGTTTCGGCAGTATCTGCGGCTGCACCGGCCGATCTTCCAGAAGACCGCGGCGTATGGACATTTCGGCCGCGACGATCACGACTTCACCTGGGAGCGGACCGACAAGGCGGATGCCCTGCGCGTCGCCGCCGGTCTCGGCGCGGCGGCCGCGGCCAAGCTCTGAGTGTCATTCGCTCAGACGTGGGGATGGGTGAGACCGATGTCCTCCAGCGCCGCGTTGACCG
>JAFAZZ010000567.1 GCA_019239375.1 Solirubrobacterales bacterium
ACGTGGCCGCCGTCTGCCACTGGGCCGAGCATCGCCACCTCGGGCCCGAGCAGCCCGTCGGTGAAGGTGTCGACGAAGACGGTCTGGTGGGCGTGGGTCAGGCCGGTTTCAACTGGTTCGATCGCCACGGGTACTCCCTTCGGTTGGGCTTCAGGGTCATCCTCCCGCCACCGGCGTCAGCAGGGCAATCTCCTGACCGTGGGCCAGCGCACGGCCACGCTCGACGTGCTCGCCCCCGACGAGCGGCAGCGCCGAGGCGAGGGCCGGCGCGAGCTCGGGCGTGCGGTGGGCCAGGTCATCGTAGAGATCCTCCACGGTCGCGCCGTCCGGAAGCTCGAGCCCCAACACGGGCGCCGGCGCGAGGCGCGCCAGACTGCTGCCGAGCCGAATCCGAACGAACATGCGGGCAAGCGCGATCCTACGCCGGTGACCGATGCTGGGTAAAGCTAGGGCTGCTCAGGCCCCGGTCGGCCCGAAGCGCTCGGTCCTGATGCGGCCCGGCGCGTGCCCGGTGTCGACCAGCCACTGCGCCGCGGCCTCGACGAACCCGGTTGGCCCGCAGACGTAGATGATCGGGCGCTCGTCGGGCGCTCCGGCGACATCGGCGATGAGCTCACGCGTGATCCTTCCGGTGTGACCGGCGAAGCCCTGCGGCCATTCGCGTGTGAGGGCAAACCGGACCTCCGCCTGAGCGTGGGCCCCGGAGTAGCCGATCAGCTCATCGCGGTAGATCACCTCGTTCCACGACCGCGACGAGTACAGAAGGCGCACCGGCACCTCGCGGCTGGTCACGACCCAGTGGCGCAGCATCGAGTGCAACGGCACGACGCCTGATCCACCGCCGATCAGCACGAGCGGCCCCCCAAGGGAATCTTCCCAGACGAAGTAGCCGCCGATCGGGCCGCGCAGCTCGAGTTCATCGCCCGCTCGCAGCACGTCGACCAGGTATGGCGAGACCTCGCCGTCCTCCAGGCGCTCCACGGTCAGCACGACGTGCTCGTCCTCGGGAGCTGAGCCGATCGAGTAGCTGCGCTGGGCCTGGTAACCGTCCTCCGCGGTCAGGCGAACGTCGATGTGCTGGCCGGCGCGGTGCCCACGCCAGCCCGGCAGCTCGAGCACCAGGCTCGCCACGCGCACAGTCTCCGGCACCAGCTCGGCCACAGTGGCGATTTGCCAGGTTAGTGGTCTCCGTCTTGGGTCCGTACTCGCGAAGGCGACCACTAGTCGCCCTGGTAACGCTGCTCGAGCCACGGATCGCCGCGGTTGTGGTAGCCGTAGGTCTCCCAGAAGCCCGGCTCGTCGTCGAGTGTCAGGGTCAGCCCGCGGACCCATTTGGCGCTCTTCCAGAAATATAGGTGGGGGACCAGGAGCCGCGCCGGGCCGCCGTGCTCGGGTTCGAGCGGCGCGCCGTCGTACTCGTAGGCCACCCATGCCTTGGCGCCGGTGACGTCCTCGAGCGGCAGGTTGGTTGTGTAGCCGCCATCGCTCCAGGCGGTGAGGTACTCGGCGTGGGTTTCGACGCCCTCGAGCAGCGTGTCGACGGACACGCCCTTCCAGCTCGTGTCGAACTTGGACCATTTGGTCACGCAGTGGATGTCCACGGTGACCTTCTCCGCCGGGAGGCCGAGGAACTCCACCCACGGCCACGACACCGACTGCTCGACGGCGCCGTCGATCAGAAAGCTCCACTCATCCAGCGCGGTGTGCGGCGTCGGGCCGGCCGACAGGACGGGGAAGCCGCGTTCTAAGTACTGGCCCGGGGGCAGCCGCGAGGGATCGTCCGCCGGCCGGCGCCGACCGGCGAAGCCGCGAGAGATCGGCGACATCAGCTGCCGCCCATCGGTCGGGCGCGGGCATCGACGACGGCGTGCCCGAACTGCACGCGGATCATCCACAGCTGCTGCTCGAGGGCGCGGACGACCTCGATCAACACGTCCTGCGAGGCAGCGTCGATCTCGCCCAGGCGATCCATCCGCTCGCGCACGCGCTCGGCCACGTCGGCCAGGCGTCCGGTCAGCTCGCGCACCACGACGTGGTCCTCGAGCGCGTCGCGCTCCAAGCGGGCCAGGCCGCTGCCGGAGGCGACCGCGGCGCTCTGGCCGTCCGGGAAGTAGCCGATCGCCACCGCGCGCTCGGCGACTACGTCCGAGAGCTCGCGCCACGCATCGACGAGCTCGTCGAGCTGCTCGTGCAGGGGGCGGAAGAGCGGCCCGGTGACGGTCCAGTGCAGCTGCTTGCCGGCGAGGGCGAGATCCACCAGCTCGACCAGCGTGGCCTGGAATTGGTTGCCGACCTCGTCGCGTTGGTGTTCGCCGAGGGAAGGAAGGTGTGCCTGCGTGGTTGATGCCATGGACGTTCTCCTGCTCAGGGGTTTGCGGAGCCGGCGAGCCTCCCCCCCGCGAGGTTCAGCTTAATGCCCTGAGAACGACGATTTGTCCGAGACACAGGCCCGAGGCGCGAGAATGAAACGGTGACCGACTCGCAGCAGACCTCGGAGACCTCGGCGCCGAAAGCCGAGAAGGCCGGGCCGCCGGCCCCGATGCCGCGCGACCGAGGCGGCTGGCGGGTCGCGCCGGCGCCCGACGGCCGCGGCATGCCCGACGAGCACAAGCCGCCGCCCCCGCATCGCCTGCGCGGCTTCTGGCTGTTCTTCGTGGCGCTGCTGGCGCTCAACTGGATCTTCGTCCTCGCCTTCCAGCCCAGCGCCCAGCCGCGGGTCAAGGTGCCGTTCAGCCCGTACTTCCTGAACCAGCTCGAGGCGGGGCAGGTGCTGTCGATCTCCTCGAAGAGCGACACGATCAACGGCACCTTCAAGGCCAACGTGCGCTACCCGCCGAACGACAAGAACGCGACGCCGACCACGCTGTTCGCCACGCAGGTCCCATCGTTCTGGAACAGCAACGACCTGACCACGCTCCTGCAAAACCAGAAGGTCGAGGTCAACGCCCAGAACCCCAATCCGGGCACGTCGCTGCTGGCCGAGCTGCTGCTCGGATTCGGCCCCACCCTGCTGCTGTTCGCCGCCATCTACTTCATCGCACGACGCGCGATGACCGCAGGCGGCGGAGGACTCGGCGGACTCGGGCAATTCGGCCGCTCGCAGGCGCGCCGAGCCGATCCCGAGAAGATCCGGGTCACGTTCGACGACGTGGCCGGGATCGACGAGGCCAAGGCCGAGCTGACCGAGATCGTCGACTTCCTGAGGACGCCCGAGCGGTACGCGCGGCTCGGCGGGCGGATGCCCCACGGCGTGCTGCTCTACGGGCCGCCCGGCACCGGCAAGACGCTGCTGGCACGCGCGGTGGCGGGCGAGGCACACGCCGCATTCTTCTCGATCGCGGCCTCCGAGTTCATCGAGGCGATCGTGGGCGTGGGCGCCGCGCGCGTACGCGACCTGTTCGCGAAGGCCAAAGAGGCGGCCCCGGCGATCATCTTCATCGATGAGCTCGACGCCATCGGCCGCTCGCGGCAAGGGTCGATCTCGGTCACCGGGGCCAACGACGAACGCGAGCAGACACTCGACCAGGTCCTCACCGAGATGGACGGCTTCGAGCCCGCCGAGGCCGTCGTCGTGCTCGGCGCAACCAACCGGCCGGAAATCCTCGACGCCGCGCTGCTGCGCCCGGGGCGCTTCGACCGACGCGTGGCGGTCCAGCCGCCCGACCGGGCGGGGCGGATCAAGATCCTCCAGGTGCACACGCGGTCGATCCCCCTCGCCGACGACGTCGACCTGGCGCAAATCGCGTCTTCCACGCCGGGCATGGTGGGAGCCGATCTGGCCAACCTGTGCAACGAGGCGGCGCTGCTCGCCACCCGCCTGGAGCACGACAAGGTCCAGATGGCTGACTTCACCGACGCCCTCGAAAGGATCCTGCTCGGCGCGCCGCGGGGGATCCTGCTGAGCCGGGAGGACCGCGAGCGGACGGCCTACCACGAGTCGGGGCACGCCCTGGTCGGAATGCTCACAGCGGCGGCTGATCCCGTGCGCAAGGTGTCGATCATCCCGCGCGGAATGGCCCTCGGGGTCACGCTGTCGACGCCCGACGCAGACCGCGTGTCTTACTCGCGCGAGGAGCTCGAGGCCAAGATCAAGGTCTCGCTCGGCGGGCGCACGGCGGAGGAGGTCGTGTACGGGAAGATCACCACCGGCGCCGAGTCCGACCTCCAGCAGCTCACGCAGATCGCCCGGCAGATGGTGGGGCGGTGGGGAATGAGCGAGAAGCTCGGGCCGCTCACACTGCTGCCCTCCGACGGGGCCGGGCCGCTGCTGCCCGGAGCGAGCGAGACGTCTCCGCAGACGCAGTGGCTGATCGATCAGGAGGTCCAGCGCCTGGTCGAGGACCTCCATGCCGAGGTGACCGAGCTGCTCAGGAGCCACCGTGCCCAGCTCGAGAGCCTCACCCGGGCGCTGCTGGCGGCCGAGACGCTCGACGCGCCCGCCGCCTACGCGGCGGCAGGCGTGGCGCTGCCCCCGCCGGCGGCACAGCCCGAGCTACGGCCGGGGCCGGAAGTCGGTGCCGCCGCTACGCGGTGACCGCGGCTCGATGAGGGGAAGCGCTGGGCGGCGGGCGCTCGTCTGAGTGTCGGGAGTCGCGACCGTGGCGCCCTCCGGTCACCCGCTCGTGCGAGGGCGTCTCCGGACTCACCCGAGGGTATTCGGCGCTGTCGGCGCGACCGGCGCCACCGCCTCGTCGGCCTCCTCCATCCGCCCGCGCGGGAGCCAGCGGAGGGCCACGATGAACGTCGCCGCCATGACGCCGGCCATGATGTAGAAGACGGTCTGCGTCGAGTGGGCGAAGGCGAGCTGGACGTCGTGGACGAGCGGAGCCGGCCGGCCGGCGCCGCCGGTCGAGCTGGGGGCGCTGGCGCCGAAGGAGGCCGCGACCCGGTGGGCGACGCCGGTGGGGACGCCGTGCTTGGTCAGCGCCGCGGTGACATTCGTGTCGTTGCGCGTGATCAGGATCGCGCCGAGGACGGCCAGTCCGAGGCTGGCGCCGAAGTTCCGTGCCGTCTGGGTAATGCCGGTGACCTCGCTGTAGCTCGTGCTCGGCGCTCGGTTGACCGCGTCGGTGCTAGCGGGACCGAGCATCAGCCCGAGGCCGGCGCCGGCGATCGCGATGTCGAGCCGCTGCGCGGAAAGCGACAGGTCGGTGAGCCTGCCAGCGAGGAGGAAGAACCCCACCGCGCCGAGCGCGCCCCCGACCACGACGGCCGGTTTCACACCCCGCCGGTCGAGCATCCGGCCTCCCACCTGGGCGGCGATCACGAACCCGATGAAGAACCACAGGATGTACTCGCCCGCCTGGGAGGAGTTCTTGCCCAGCGCGACCTGGGAGTAGACGCTCCCGAAGAAGAAGAACGGGACGAACACGATCGACATGAGGCCGAGGATGATCGTGTCGGTGGCGAAGGCGCGGTCGAGGAAGATCTGGAGGCGCAGCAGCGGCTGCTTGATGCTGAGCTCGTAGCGGACGAACCAGGCCATCAGGATGAAGCCGATCACGATGCAGGCCCACGTGCTCACGCTGCTCCAGCCCCACACGCTCGACTGCTCGAAGCCAAGCACGATCAGGCCCATCGCACCGGTGATGAGCACCGTGCCGCGGTAGTCGAGCTTCTGCGGCTGGGGCTCGTCCTCGGGATACGAGATCTTGGTCAGGATCAGCGCGACGATCGCGACCGGGATGTTGATCCAGAAGATCGAGCGCCACGTCCACTGGGTGAGGAAGCCGCCGGCGATCGGACCGATCGCGGTTAGGCCGCCCGAGATCCCGAAGAAGATCGCCATCGCCTTGCCGCGCTCACGCAGCGGGAAGGAGGCGACCACGATCGCCACCGCGGCCGGGAAGAGCAGCGCCGCAGTGGCACCCTGGACCACCCGGAAAAAGATGATCCAGGCCTCCGCGATCGACCCCTTGGGCGTGAGCCCACAGGCCGCCGAGGCGATCGCGAAGCCGGTCACGCCGATCAGCACCATGCGCCGGCGCCCGAGCACGTCGCCAAGCTTGCCGCCGAAGGCGAACAGCGCCGACAGCGCGAGCAGGTAGCCGTTGATCACCCATTGCGTCCCGGTGGCCGACAGCGACAACTCCTTCTGGATCCGCGGGATGGCGATGGCGACGATCGTCTGATCGATGAACGTCATCGCGACGGCGAAGACCATCGCCGCCAAGACGAGGTTCTTCGCCGGCGTGCCGCGGCCGGCGCCGGCCGAACTGACCTCGGGACGGCGCAGGGCGCTCACGCGGTGCTCATCGCCACGGTTACTGTAGGTAGCGCTCGACCGTGTCCGGGGCGCGGACGTGGGCGTCGTCGGGGTTCGCGCCGGCGGACCGCAGCGCGCGTCGCTGGCGAAGCAGGTCCCAGCAGCGGTCGAGTTCGACCTCGACGGCGCGCAGTCGCTCCTGATCGGACTCGAGCCGCTCCGCGTCCAGGTGGTCGGCCTCCTCGCGGTGACGCAGTTCGTGCTCCTCGGAGACGAGCCGCTCGATCCGGTCGGCGATGCTCTCGTCGCTCATCGCGCCCATCCTACTCCCGGTGGTGATTCACGACCTCGATGTTGTTGGCGTCCGGGTCGAGCACGTAGGCGGCGAAGTAGCCCGGGTGGTAACGCGCCCGTTTGGCCGGCTCGCCGTTGCTCCGGTAGCCGGCGTCGACCGCGGTCTGATGGAACCGCTCGACGTCAGCGTCATCATCGGTTGCGAACGCCATGTGCAGGTGCTCGGTAACCGGGCCGGGCAACAGCGAGAAAGAACCGCTCGCGCCGCGGAACTGGACGCGCTCGGCCGAGTCGTGATCCTTGCGCAGGCCCGCGTGCGGGGCGATCGTCTCGTAGAAGGCTCTGGATTGGCCGAGGTCAGCGACGCGGATCCATAGGTGGTCGACGATCCCGCCGCGCCGGAGCGTGTCGTGGTGGCAGGCCTCTGCGCTGTTGCCGTCCGGGTCGAGGAGGAAGCCGCCGTAATAATCCTCACCGTACTCGGGGCGAGGCCCGGGCCGACCGTCGTCGCGGTAGCCGGCGTCGATGCCCGCCAGCCAGAAGTCGTGCACCCGCTGACGGTCCGCCGCCGCGAAGCCGACGTGCAGGCGGCGGGTGGCCGGGTGCTCGTGATCGGCGGCGGTCAGGCCGAAGTCCTGCCATTCGGTGAACGTCCGGGTCTGATAGCTCTCATCGATGCCGAGCGTCTGGAGCACCGTGTTGTAGAACCGTTCGGAGGCACCTCGGTCGGCGGCGCGTATCGTCACGTGGTCGAACATGCCGGGGACAATCTACGAACTCGAGGCGGTGTTCTTCGATCAGGACGGGGTGCTGGTCGACTCCGAGGGCGCGTGGGACGCGGCGCGGCGGGCGATCGTGGCCGAGAACGGCGGGCACTGGACGCCCGAAGCGACCCGGGCCATGATGGGCATGAGCGCTCCGGAGTGGTCACGCTACGTGCGCGACGACCTCGGCGTCGCGCTCGAGCCCGAGGAGATCAGCGCGCGGGTGGTCGAGCGCCTGCTCGCCGGCTACGAGCGCTCGTTGCCCTTGCTCCCGGGCGCTGTCCAGGCAGTCAAGCGGCTGGCCGCGCGCTGGCCCGTCGGCCTGGCCTCGTCGGCCAACCGGGAGGTCATCGACGCGGTCCTGGCCGCAAGCGGGCTAACCGGAGTGTTCGGGGCGACCGTGTCGGGCGAAGAGGTCGCGCACGGTAAGCCCGCCCCCGACATCTACCTGGAGGCGGCGCGCAGGCTGGGGGCCGACCCGGCACGCTCCGCCGCGGTCGAGGACTCGACCAACGGCCTGCGGGCGGCGGCGGCCGCGGGCATGCTCGTCGTGGCGCTGCCGAACCGTGAGTTCCCTCCGACGGACGA
>JAFAZZ010000287.1 GCA_019239375.1 Solirubrobacterales bacterium
TGGAAGCAGTGCAAGGTGATGGTGACGCTGGCCGAGATGCTCGCGCACAGGGATCCCGCCCTGGCCGAGGCATACGGGTTCGCGCCCGCGGCGGCAGCCTAGAGCGAGGCGCGGAGCGGCGGCATGCGGATCTCGGCCAAGGCTGACTATGCGGTCCGCGCGGCGGTCCAACTGGCCGCGGCGCCCGACGAAAAGCCGGTCAAGGCGGAGCGGATCGCCACCGCACAGGACATCCCACTCAACTTTCTCGAGAACATCCTGGGCGAGCTCCGCCACGCCGGCATCGTCCGCAGCCATCGCGGCGCCGAGGGAGGCTTCAGGCTGGCCAAGCCGGCCAACCAGCTCACGGTGGCCGACGTGATCCGAGCCGTGGAGGGGCCACTGGCCAGCGTCCGCGGCGGCCCTCCAGAGGATGCCGCCTACCCGGGCGCCGCGACTGCCCTTCCCCGTGTGTGGATCGCGGTCAGAGCCAACCTGCGACGGGTGGTCGAGCACGTCACGCTGGCCGACGTTGCCGCCGGCAGGCTCCCGGCGGCGATCGACAGGCTGGCCGAGGACCCGGAGGCCTGGGTCACTCGCTGAGCGAAGCGGGGCTCACGCGGTCAGCGCGGTCTCCTCGCCGGCGACCGCGGCCTGCGCGGGGTCGCCGGACACCGCGGCGCGGACCGGCGGTCGGACATAGACGATCTCGCCCTCGTGGAGTTCAAGTTCCTCGGCCTGGGCCCGCGTCAGCTGGGCACGCGCCGCCTGTTCGCCCTTCAGCTCGAGCTCGACGCGAACCTCGAAACCGAGGTGCACGACGCGCCTGACCATCGCCTCGATCAGGCCGGGACCGGCCCTCAGCGAGAGGGTGACGTCGTGCGGGCGGATCAGTTTGCCCTCGACCGTGCTGACCGGTCCGAGGAAGCCCATGACGAACGGGTTGGCGGGGTTGTCGTAGACCTCGCGGGGCCGGCCCACCTGCTCGATCCGCCCCTTGTTCATCACAGCAATGGTGTCCGAGACCTCCATCGCCTCCTCCTGGTCATGGGTGACCAGGACGGTCGTCACACCATGCTCGTCGTGCAGTCGGCGCAGCCAGCGCCGCAGCTCGGCCCGGACGTTGGCGTCGAGCGCGCCGAAAGGCTCGTCGAGCAGCAGCACCTGGGGTTCAACGGCCAGCGCGCGGGCCAACGCCATACGCTGCCGCTGGCCCCCGGACAGCTGATGTGGCCGTTGTTCGGCCCACTGGGTGAGCCCGACGAGCGCCAGCAGCTCTTCGACGCGGGCGCGCACCTCGGCCGGCTTGCGCTTGCGGATCTTCAGACCGAACGCGACGTTGTCCCAGACCGTCATGTGGGCGAACGCGGCGTAGTGCTGAAACACGAACCCGATGCCGCGATCCTGGGGACGCGCCCGGGTCACGTCCTGATCGGCGATCCGCACGAGGCCCTCGTCGGGCCGCTCCAAGCCGGCGATGATCCGCAGGAGCGTCGACTTGCCCGAACCGCTGGGGCCGAGCAACGCCGTCAGCGCGCCCTCGCGGACCTCCAGCGAGACGTTTTCGAGCGCGGCGAAGTCCCCGAACCGCTTGGAGATGCCTTCTACGTCGATCCTCATCGAGCTTCCTGTGTCCTCGAGCCGAACATCGTCATCAACAGCAGGACGCCGATCGAAAGCACGGCCAGTTCGGTCGCCGCCGCGTACACGCTCGTCGTCACCTGACCCCCGACCTGCTCGTCGCGCTGGAAGATCAGAAGGGGCAGGGTGAGGGTCGAGCCGGCCACGTTCGAGGAAACCACGAGCACCGCGCCGATTTCGCCGAGCGCGCGGGCGGTGGTCAGCACCACGCCGTAGGCCACGCCCCAGCGGATGCTCGGCAGCGTCACGCGCCAGAAGGTCTGCCAGGAGGAGGCGCCCAGCGTTGCCGCCGCCTGCTCCTGCTCATCGCCCACCTCGGCCAGCACCGGCGCGACCTCGCGTACCACGAACGGCAGCGAGACGAACACGGTGGCGATCACCATGCCGGGAAGCGCGTAGATGATCCGGATCCCGTTAGCCAGGAACGTGTCGCCGAACCAGCCACCCTGCCCGTAGACCAGGATCAGCGCCAGACCGATGATCACCGGCGAGACCACGAAGGGCAAATCGATCAGCGCATCCAGGATGGCCTTGCCTGCCCGGGGCGCCTTGCCGCGGACGAGGACCATCGCCGCGCCGACACCGAAGATCGTATTGAGCGGCACCGCGATCACGGCCAGCAGGATCGTCAGCCAGAGCGCGCTGACCGCCGCGGGCGTGGTCATGAACGACCAGGCGCTGCCCACCCCGTGCTCGAAGGTGCGCCCGAACACCACCGCCACCGGAAGCAGCAGGAGCAGGCTCAGGTAGACCAGCGCCACCGCGCGCAGCGACAGCGTGGCGCGCCGGCTAATGACCAACGCGCGCTCCGAGCCGGCGCAGGATGAACAGCACGATCAACGCAAGGAACATCAGCACCACGGACAGGGCCGCAGCCGCCTGCTCGGAGCCGCTCTCGATGTCGGCGAAGATGACGATCGAGGCGATCTGCACCTTGCCGGCGATCAGCGCCACGGAGCCGAACTCGCCGATCGAGCGGGCGAAGGCCAGCGCAGCACCCGAGAAGATCGCCGGCCGAAGCGCGGGGAGGACGAGGCGCCGGAAGCTCGTGGCGGTGGACGCGCCCAGCGAGGCCGCCGCCTCTTCCACCTCATGGTCAAGCTCCAGCAGCACGGGCTGCACCGAGCGCACGACGAACGGGAGCGTTACGAACAACAACGCGACGATCACCGCTCCGCGGGTGTAGGCCAGGTCGATCCCCACCGGGCTGTTTGGTCCGTACAGTGCGATCAGCGTCAGCCCGGCGACGATCGTGGGGAGCGCGAAGGGCAAATCGATCAGCGCGTTGACGAAGCGCTTGCCCGGAAAGTGGTCGCGCACGAGCACCCAGGCGACCAGCGTCCCCATCACCGCACCGATGCCGGCCACGATCAGCGACGCGACCATGGTGGTCAGGAGCGCCCGCATGGCCAGCGTGTTGTCGATCGAATCCCACAGCGTGCCGGCGCCGGAGGAGACCGCTTTCGCCACCACCGCGGCCAGCGGGACGAGCACGAACAGGCTCATGTAGAGCATGGCTATGCCGAGGCCGAGGCCGCCGGCGGTGAACGCGGTCGACCGCGCTCCGTACTTCGAGCGGGGCCCGCCGGCCGGCTGCGCGATCGCGGCAGGGGCCGGCGCGGTTCGGAGCTCAGCTGGCAGTGGGCACCCCCGCTGCCTCCTCGATCTTGGTGATTGAACCGGTCTGAGGAGCGAAGAACTCCTTGGTCACCTTCGTCCACCCGCCGAGGTAGTCGATCGCGAACAGCTGCGGCGGGGTGGGGAACTTGCTCGCGAACTGCTGCGCCACCGACTGGAGCACCGGGCGATACCCCTTCTTGGCCCAGATGTTCTGTCCGGCGGTCGACCACTGCCAGTCGACGAACGCCTGCGCCTGCGAGTTGTGCGAGCTCTTGGCGGTCACGGCGATCGGGGTCTGGATCAGAAGCGTCTGCTTGGGATAGACGATGTCGATCGCGTCACCCGCCTTCTTGGCCGCCAGCGCGTCCGACTCATAGTCGAGCAGCACGTCACCTTTGCCGCCGGTGAACGTTTGCAGGGCGGCGCTCGCGCTCGAATCCTGCACGCTGACGTGCTTGGTCAGCAGGTTCCTGATGTAGGCCAGCGCCTGATCCGGAGTCTTGCCCTCCTTGAGCTGCGCGCCGTAGCCGGCCAGGATGTTCCAACGCGCGCTTCCCGACGTGGACGGGTTCGGGGTAATCACATCCACGCCTGGCTTGATCAGGTCATCCCACCCCGCGATGTGCTTGGGATTGCCCTTGCGGACGACCAGCACCACCACGGAATTGCTGGAGAAGCCCTTGTACGGGTTGGCGTTCCAGGTTTCGGCCACGATCCCAGCCTTGACCAGACGCGTCATGTCCGGCGTGGTCGAGAACGCCACCACGTCGGCCGGCTGGCCCGTGTCGACCGCCCGGCTCTGCGAGCCGGAGGCACCGAACGACTGGCCGAACGAGACGCCCTTGCCAGCTGAGGTCAGGGCGAACGCCGTGGTCAGCGCGTCGTAGGCCTTCTTGGGGGTCGAATATGCCACCAGTTGGAGCGTGGTCCTCCCGCTGGAGGCGGCCGCGTTGCTCGTGGACGCGCTGGCGCTGGTGCTCGTGGCGTCTGAGGAGCCGCCGCAGCCGGCCAGCGCCACCGCCACCGCTGCGATTGACAGGAGCGCGATCGCGGTCGCGCGGATGGTGAGCCGACGTGAAGCTGTTCTCAATTTCAGGATCTCCCTGGTGGCGACGTGTTCTCAAGATCAGGGCGCCGCTCGGGTCGCGGTCCCAGCGGCGCGGGCAGCGGATGCCTCGAAGGCGATCCGCGTACTCTACTTACCTAATTGACATTACCAGATTGATCGAATTAGTCCTGCTGTAGTGGTCACGCCGACGTGTTGGCTGTGGTCACCTCGGCGCGCCGATCTGCGGGGACCTACGCCGCCGCAGCCCTGTGGCCCCCATGCGGCGGACGCTCCGCTACCCTCCGGCGCCGCAATGCGGTTCTTCGAGTACGAGGCGCGGGCGATCGTGGCCATGGCCGGAATACCGGTGACCAAGCACGGATTCGCCAAGACCGCAGACGACGCGCGCCGGATCGCCGAACAGATCGGCGGGCCGGTGGTCATCAAGTCACAGGTCCTGAGCGGCGGTCGGATGAAGGCCGGCGGGGTCAAGTTCGCCGACACGCCCGAGGAGGCGGCTCGACACGCCGAGCACATCCTCGACCTTGAGATCGGCGGCCACATGCCCCGTGGCGTGCTGATCGACTCCCGCGCGTCGGTCAGGCATGAGTACTACGCCGGCGTCGTATGGGACGGGATCGGCAAGCGCCCGGTGATGCTGTTCTCCGACATGGGCGGGATCGACATCGAGGAGGTGGCCGAGCAGCATCCCGATCACGTGGCCCGGCGTCACTTTTCGACCCTCAGACCCTTCAGCGACTGGCAGGCCAAGCAGCTGATTAGCTCGCTCGGCGTCAGCGGGAGCGCCTTGAATCGGCTCACTCCGATCGTGGCACGCCTGGCCCGCCTGTTCCTCGACTACGACATGACGCTGGCCGAGATCAACCCGCTGGGCGAACTCGAGGACGGGTCGTTCGTGGCGCTGGACGCTCACATGGACATGGAGAACGAGGCCCGGCCGCGCCAGAAGGCCCTCCTCCACGACCTGGGCGTCGGAGACGAGGAGACCCGCCTCGCGCGCGAGCCGACGCCGTTCGAGCTCGCCGGCGAACAGGTCGACAACCAGGATCACCGCGGCGTGGCGGGGAACGTCACCGAGTTCGACGGCAATCTCGGGTTGGTCATCGGGGCCGGGGGCGGCTCGCTCACGTTGTTTGACGCGGTCCGCGCTCACGGCGGGGATCCGGCGAATTACTGCGAGATCGGCGGGAACCCAAGCGTGCGCAAGGCGTGCGGACTGGCCAAGCTCGTGCTTCAGAAGCCGGGGGTGGACAAGATCGCGGTGATGATGTCGATCGTCTCCAACACCCGGGTCGACATCGTGGCGCGCGGGGTGATCAAGGCGTGCCTCGAGCTCGGCTACGACCCGGCGGAGAAGATCGCGATCTTCCGCATCCCCGGCGCCTGGGAGGACGAGGGCTTCCAGATCCTCGAGCGCTACGGGGTCGAGTACGCAGACCGCTCCGTGTCGCTGCACGAAGCCGCCCGCCGGGCGGTCGAAAAGATCCAGGGCCCACCGACCGCCGTCGCGGGTTAGAGGCTATGCCGATCCTGATCGACGAGACCACCACTTTCATCGTCCAGGGGATCACCGGCCGCGAGGCCGTCAACCTCACGCGCGAGTGCCTCGATTACGGTAAGGGCGCCAAGATCGTCGGCGGAGTCACGCCTGGCCGCCTCGGACGCGACGTCCACGGCGTGCCAGTGTTCGACACGGTGGCTCAGGCGGTTGAGCACCATGGCTCGCCGATCCACGGCTCCGTGGTCACCGTTCCCCCCGCGTTCACCAAGGACGCGGTGTTCGAGGCGATCGAGAACGGCGTCAAGCTGGTCGTGATCGTCACCGAGCGGATCCCGCGCGGCGACGTGGCCCAGATGGTCGAGCTCGCCTCCGAGCGCGGGACGCGGATCATCGGCCCTAACTGCCTGGGGATCATCGTCCCCGACGTGATCAAAATGGGCGGGATCGGGGGACCCGCCAAGGACGCCGCGAAGTCGTACAGGCCTGGTCCGGTCGGGGTGATCTCGCGCAGCGGCGGCATGACTACCGAGATGTCGTCCACTTTGACCGCGGCGGGCCTGGGTCAGTCGACCGCCGTGTCGATCGGCGGCGACGCGATCATCGGCTCGAGCTATGCCGAGTTGATGCCGCTGTTCGAGGCCGATCCGGACACCGAGGCCATCGTGATCTACACGGAACCGGGCGGTCGGATGGAAGCCGAGCTGGCCCGCTGGGTGACCGCGAACGAGTCGCGGCTGCCGATCGTCGCGTTCATGGCCGGTCGGTTCATGGACGAGATGCCAGGCATGAGCTTCGGCCACGCCGGCACGATCGTGGAAGGCAAGGAGGACACGGCGGCCGAGAAGATCGCACGACTGGCCGAGGCGGGGATACTCGTGGCCGAGGAGATCGCGGAGATCCCGGCGATCGTCGCGGACCGGCTGGGAGCCGCCGTGTGAGTGAGAACGAGCAGGCGCTGTTCATCCGGGTGGAGGTCGACGAACCGGTCCTCAGCGATCCGGGACTCGCCCCCAGGCTCGAGGAGGTGTGTCCGGTTGACATTTTCCGGGCCACCGCGAGCGGCGTCGAGATCGTCGAGGAGAACCTCGACGAGTGCGTGCTGTGCGAGCTGTGCATCACCGCCGTACCTGTCGGCACGGTGCGGGTGGTCAAGCTCTACTCGGCGCAGACCCTGCCTGCTTAGGCCCAGCGCGCATTCTCAGTCGCTCGCCGCCGGGCCGCGGGCGCGATGCCAGCCGGCCTCCGTAGCCCGGATTCGGCACTGTGAGCGGCTATTGTCGGGCCGCCTTGAGCGTGGAGGTCCGCATCCGCGACGCACGGCGCGAAGACGCCGGGCTGATCTTCGGCTGGATCGCCGAGCTGGCCGAATACGAGCGAGCGCCCGACAAGGTGAGAGGAACGAGCGAGCTACTCGAGGAGGCGCTGTTTGGTTCGCAACCGTCGGCTGAGGGGCTGATCGCTGAGACCGGCGGCCGCGAGATGCCCTGGCAGCCTGCCGGATTCGCCGTGTTCTACCGCACGTTCTCGACCTGGGAGTGCCGCCCTGGGATGTGGCTCGAGGACCTCTACGTCCCGCGGGCCGGACGGCGGGCCGGCGTTGGGGGCGCGCTGCTCGCACGGCTGGCCGAGATCACCGTGGCGCGCGGATATACGCGCCTCGAGTGGGCCGCGCTCGACTGGAACACCCCGGCCCTCGACTTCTACATAAAGATCGGCGCGGTCCAGCTGGTGGAGTGGAAGCTCCACCGGCTCGACGGCGAGGCGCTGGCGGCGGTGGCCGCGCGCGCCAATTCGCGCGCGCAATGAGCGAAGACGCCGGGGGAGCCGTGTCCCTGCGGACGATCGCGCTCCAATGGACCAGGATCGGGGTGACCGGCTTCGGCGGCCCGCCGACCCACATCGCTCTGCTCCGGCGGCTCGTCGTCGAGGAGCGTCACTGGCTCGATCAGCGCGAGTTCGAGGACGGACTGGCTGCCTGCAACCTGCTTCCGGGGCCGGCTTCGACCCAGCTGGCGATCTTCCTCGCCCGCCGGATCGGCGGTCCGCGCAGCGCCGTGGTCGGCGGCCTCGGCTTCATCGTGCCGGCGGTGGTCATGATCATCGCCCTGTCAGTGGTGTTCTTCGCCCAGACGCCGCCGACGTGGGTGCGCGGGGCGGGCGCGGGGGCGAGCGCCGCCGTAGCCGCGGTGGCGGTGCGGGCAGGTGTCGGACTGGCCCGACCGAGCCTCGAGCGGGCGGCAAACCGCGGGCGCTGGCTCGGCTATGTCGTCCTCGGCCTCGCTGCGGGGGCGCTGATCGGGCGGTACCTGGTCCTCGTGCTGCTTGGCTGCGGCGTGCTTGAGCTGGCGGTTGCCGGCGGCCTGGTCGATCGGGCGCGCGCCCACGCTTGGACGCCGATGCTTCTACCGGCAGCGATGGTGGGAGCCGGAGGGCTCGGCGCGCTCGCCTGGGTGGCATTCAAGGTAGGCGCGCTGTCGTACGGGGGTGGGTTCGTGATCGTGCCGCTGATGCAGGGCGACGCCGTTCACACCTACCACTGGATGACCTCCGCCCAGTTTCTGAACGCAGTGGCCCTCGGGCAGGTGACGCCTGGCCCGGTCGTGGCTACGGTCGCCGCGGTCGGCTACGCAGCCCATGGCGTTGGGGGCGCGGCGCTGGCCGCCGCCATCGCATTCACGCCGTCGTTCGCGTTCGTGCTACTCGGCGGCGGCCGGTTCGAGCTCGTACGGACCAGCGGCCGAGCGCAGGCATTCTTGGCCGGCGCGGGACCGGCCGCGATCGGCGCAATCTTCGGCGCAGCGATCCCGCTGACCGCCGCACTGCGTGAAACGTGGCAGTTCGCGGTCCTGGCCGCGGCGGCGCTTGCGCTGCTCCTGGCTCGTCGCGGGGTGGTGGCGACGCTCCTCGGCGCCGGAGCTGCAGGGGTGGCCGCGGCCCTGGTGGGCGCGCCGATGCCGCGGTGACCGGCCCCGCATGGGCCGCACCAACCCGGCAGAGTCATCCGCGGTGCGCTGTCCGCGGACACACCCTGGCTGCGCCGACTCAGCCCGGTTCCTTGCGACGAGAACGGGAACACGCGACGAGGACGTATCCTCGACGGGTGGAGCCAGGCGTGGAACAAGACGCGCGAAGCCCGGTGCACGGAGCCGGCCCGGACGAGCTCAATCAGGTGCCGGACCACGCCGACGATCCCGTTCCGGACGACGCCCCAGCGACGGCGCCGCCCGGCGGAGCGCTCGAGTTCGCGCGCATGACCGGCTCGTCGATCGCCGGCCGCCGGGCTGCGGGATGGGTCACTGATTTTCTCAATGCCGCGTACTACCGCCGCCCGGTGGCCGAGCGAGAGGTCGACGATCTGCGCCTCGCCTTCTCGATCCTCACCACCTACTGGTACCGGCGCGAGACACCGCAGCGGCTGCGTCTCACCGACCTCCGCGCCTTTCACCGCGTCTACGGCAAGGGGCGCTTCAACACTGAGGTCTCCGGCCGCGGTCTGCTCACCCGCGACCAGCTGCTGGACGGCGCGGCCGGCATTCTCGGCGACTGGTTCCCGGCGGCCTACGACGACGATGCCCGGCGGGGCTGGGGGATCGCCTTTCCCTCCGTGGCAGAGCGAGACGCCCACGATCCCCAGCGCCGATTGTCCCTGGCCAAGCTCGGCAAGCTGACGCCAGAGTCGGGCCTGCCCGAGCAGCAGACCTGGCACACCTACCCGCCGGTGGAGATGCCATCGGTCGATGGCGTCATCGCCGCGCTGACCCGCCCCGAGACCTGGCCGGACTACGCCAGCGAGATCGGGCGGTTCACGCCCCTGCGAGCCGGCGGTCTCGCCGGGCAGACGTTCGAGATCGAGGTGGCGGCCGGCACCGAATCCGGGCTGCCGATCTTCACTCGCGGCTACGTCACGATCACGCGCCTGGTGACGCCCGACGATCCTGAGGCGCTGCGTGCCTACTTCGAGGAGCTCGAATCGGGGCTCGCCCGCTACGGCGAGGACGAGCCGCGCGCGGTCCCCGCGGGAGGCCAACCGGTGGTCGGATTCGACCTCACCACTCACGAAAACCACTTCCTGGGGGCTGGGCACAACCGCCTCATCCTCTTCGCACACGAGGGTCGCGCCTGGGTGCGTGCCGTCGGCACGTGGGATCCGATGCGATGGCACGTCGAGCAGTCCTACCGCAGGGCTGGGCAGGCGGCGCAGCATGCGTTCTGGGGTCAGGGCGGCGTGGCGCGGCTGAGCATGCTCCATCAGCTCGCCCTGCGGATCGCATGAAGGCGGTGCCGAACGCATGAACGCCGTCGTGATCGGGGCGGGGCCGAACGGCCTCGCCGCGGCGATCCGTCTCGCCGAGGCCGGACACCCCGTCACCGTGCTCGAGGCGGCCGACCGACCGGGCGGCGCGGTACGGACGGACGAACTCACGCTTCCGGGGTTCCGGCACGACACCTTCTCCTCGGTCTATCCCGCCGGCGCGGCGTCGCCGGTGTTCGCTCGGCTGCCGCTCGAGCGCCACGGGCTACGCTGGATCCATCCGGAAGCCTGCTATGCGCACCCGCTTCCGGGCGGCCGCGCCGTAGCCCTGTACCGCGAGCTGGAGAGGACGGCACCGAGCCTCGACGCGGCGCATCCGGGCGACGGGGATCGGTGGCGTACGTTCATGAAGCCGATGCTGGCGGGCTTTGACGCGATCCGCGCCACGATGCTGGCCGGCTTCCCGCCGGTCACCGGCTCGCTGCGCCTGGTCGGTGAGCTCGGACCGCTCGGTGCCGCGCAGTTTGGCCGGCTGCTGCCCAGTTCGGCCGTGGGACTCGGAGGCCGGCTCTTCCAGGGCGCGGGATCCCGGGCCTGGCTGTACGGGTCCGCCGGTCATGGCGACGTCCCGCCAACCGATCCTGGAAGCGCGGTGGCGGTCACATACCTCAACCTGATGGGACACGCCGTCGGATGGCCGAGCCCGGCCGGCGGGGCCGAGCGGCTGACCGAGGCGCTGGTCGGCTATCTCGGCGAGTTGGGGGGCTCCGTCCGGACGCGGGCGCCGGTTGAGGCGATCGATTCGGCGCATGGACGGGTCACCGGGGTGCGGATCGCCGGCGGCGACCGTGTTCCGGGCGATGTGGTCATCGCCACCGTGATGCCGCATGCTCTGGCCGCGCTCGCCGGCGACGCGTTCCCGAACCCCTATCGCGCTCTGCTGCGCCGGTACCGCTATGGCCCGGCGACGCTCAAGGTCGACTGGGCTCTGGACGGGCCAATCCCGTGGGAGGCGCCCGAGCCGCGCGCCGCCGGCACCGTACATGTGGGGGGCGTCGACGAGGAACTGGTTCGGACGATCGCCGAAACCCAGCACCGCCTGCCGACGCGGCCATTCCTGCTGCTGGGCCAGCAATCGCTGGCCGACCGAACGCGAGCGCCCGAGGGAAAGCACACCGCGTGGGCCTACACGCACGGCCCTCGCACCGGTGTCGACTGGGGCGCCCAACTCGATGCGCACGTGGACCGGATCGAGGCGCAGGTCGAGCGGTTCGCCCCCGGATTCCGGGAGCTGATCCTGGCCCGCCACTCGATGGGCCCGGAGGAACTCGAGCGCCGCGACCGTAACCTGGTCGGTGGCGATGTCGGCGGAGGCAGCTACCGCCTGCGCCAGGTCGTCTTCCGTCCCGTGCCGGGCCTATCGCCCTACCGCACGCCGCTGGCCGGGCTGTATTTCGGTAGCGCCGCTGCGTTTCCCGGTGGCGCTGTTCACGGCGTCCCGGGGGACGCCGCAGCGCGGGCCGCGCTGGCCGACGGGCAAGGCAGACGCGGCCCGGCAACCCTGGCACGCCGGGTGTGGCGGCGCGAAGTCAGCGCGCGGACCCGCGGTGATTAGGCGGCGGGGTCCGTGGCAGCCTCGTCGCGAGCATGAAACGCCACCCCGCCCTCGCGCCGCTGTCCCGCGATCATCACCATGCGCTGGTGATCGCTCGGCGGCTGCGCCAGGCGGGATCGGAGGAGATGCCCGGCGCCGTAGCCGCGTTCCTTGAGCACTGGGAGGCTGAGGAACGGCTTCACTTCCGCCTCGAGGAGGAGGTGCTCCTGCCCGCCTACGCCGCTCACGGGGATCCGCGCCACCCGGCCGTCGTCCGGACGCTGCTCGATCATATGCTGATCCGTCGCGACGCGGCACGCCTCGCGGCCGGTGCCGAGCCGGCAGTGGCCCACGCGATGGGGGCCAGGCTGGCCGATCACGTAAAGCTCGAGGAGCACGAGCTGTTCCCGCTGATCGAGCGCACGGTGCCCGCGCCGGCGCTGGCGGCGCTCGGCGAGCGCCTCCGCGAGCACGCCTCCTGAACGCGGCAGCCCTCGGGAACGCGGCAGCCCTCGGCCTGGCGAGCCCTTGCGCAAGCACGCCTCCTGAACGCCGCGAGCGAACGCTGGGCGGGCACGCCTCCCGAACGCCGCGAGCGAACGCTGGGCGGGCACGCCTCCCGAACGCCGCGAGCGAACGCTGGGCGGGCACGCCTCCCGAACGCCGCGGCGTGCGCGCCTGGCCGAATCCCGAGCCCCCGGGGCAACGACCGCCTCGCTCTCCCCGCATAGAAAGACCCCGCGTCGGCGGGGTCTTTCCGTAGGAGGCCTGTAAGCCGGATTCTGTCGAGAGCAGTCATCCATCTATGCGGCCTACCCGGACCTTGGCGGGCCACCTGCGAACGGTCCTGCTTGGCCTAGCATCGGGTGGGGTTTACCTCGGCCGCCGCGTCACCACGACGCCGGTGCGCTCTTACCGCACCATTTCACCCTTACCGGCCCGGAGCTCTGCAGCGGCCCCAGGCTTAGGCGGTGTCGTTTCTGTGGCACTTTCCCGCGGGTTTCCCCGGGTCGGCGTTAGCGACCACCTTGCCCTGTGATGTCCGGACTTTCCTCGAAGGCGCGTCACCTCCGCGACTGCTCGGCCTCCACGATCAAGCATAGCCCGGCACGCCAGACGTCTCCAGCGTGTGCCGTGACCGGAAAGGTTGCCCTGGTTGGCGAGCGAAAACCAAAGCTGGCGAGGACGCCGGAGTCGAGACGAGACTCCGAGGACATTGGGATGACCGCGGGCGCGGCCGAAGAGGCGAGGCGGATGCTGAGCGGGCCGCCAGCCCGCGCAGCCGCAGGTTTGCAGCCGGCAAACGGAGTGGGCGATGACGGGAGCGGCACTAGTGCAGGCTCGCCCCGCACGTCGAACAGTGGCCGCCGATCGCGCGCGCGTGCACCCCGTATTCCGGGCTCATCTCTGCTCCGCAGATCAGACACGCGACGGGCCGGTCGCCTCTCAGCCCCGTCCACAGGGCGGCGACCAGCTCGTCCAGCGTGCCTTCCTCGTCGACCGGGTCCGGCGGTGCCGGCGGCGCCACGAGCGTGCAGGCGCTCACCGCATGCTCCTCATCAACCCGACGACCTTGCCGAGAACTCGCACCTCGCGGCTGCGGATCGGCTCCATCGCCTCGTTCTCCGGCTGAAGCCGCACATGATCGGTCTCCTGATAGAAGCGCTTGACCGTTGCCTCCTCCCCCACCAGCGCCACCACGATGTCGCCGTCCTGCGCTGTCTCTTGCGGGCGCACGACTACCAGGTCTCCCTCGAGGATGCCCGCCTCCTTCATCGACTCGCCGCGCACGCGGAGGACGTAGTCGCCTTCTTCTCCGCCCGCCACCGAGGGCGTTTGCACGTAGTCCTCGATATTCTCCTCGGCCAGGATTGGTTGACCGGCGGCTACGTGACCAACGAGCGGCAGGCCCGGACGCACCAGGCTTCGCATGCCAGCGGCGGCGCGGTCCAATAGCTCGATTGCGCGCGGCTTAGACGGATCGCGCCGGAGCAGCCCGATCCGCTCCAGGTTTGCCAGGTGGGCATGCACCGTCGACGACGACGCCAGACCGACCGCCTTGCCGATGTCTCGAACCGTCGGCGGATACCCGTACTTCGCCGAGTAGCGCTTGATGAAGTCGAAGATCTCCTGCTGCCGTTTGGTCAGGTCCATCAGTTCGCTCCTCGCTCGTTTAGCTAGGCGATCCGAAGTCGGTCGAACGTGTGTTCGGCACTGTAGCGCGCCTCCAGGACAGACTCAACAGGGTGGCCGAGGGAACCCGCCGGCGAACCGGTCGAGCGGCCTCCCGGCCGCGCTCCGCCAACAAGTGGCAGACGCCGTGATCGCGGGGAGCACATGCTCGGCCAAGACTGGCGCCGGGTTATACTGGCCGCCTCCAGCGCCTGTGGCGGAATTGGTAGACGCGCAAGGTTGAGGGCCTTGTGGGCTGTATGGCCCGTGGAGGTTCGAGTCCTCTCGGGCGCACTGGGAAAGCCCCGCCAGTCGGGGCTTTTGACTTTCTGAGGCGTGCTGGTTCCGGCGCGGCGCGGACGGGGTGCTCGTCAGCGACGCTGCGCATACATCGTGCTCGTAGCGGCGAAACCACTGCCATGAGCCACCGGCGCGAGCGGGGGTCCTCAGCGTAGCGAGACGTTTCCGCGGAAACGCAACTTACCGGTTGCGCGTCTGTCTGTCGTACCCGTCCGCCACCGCGCGGAGCGAACCGAGGTCAGACCCTCCTCCCCCCGGCGCCGCCGCCGACCCGTCGCGGCGCTCGGGCCGAGCGCCGCGGACCCGTCGCGGTGCTCGATCCGCACGTCGACCCGCGGTCAGCGCCCAGGTCCCGTCCATGGGTTGGGGACCCTCGACGACGTGGGTGTGCAATCGCTTTGGCCTCTCGAAGGGCGTGAACTCAACTATCTGCTCGAACTCTTTGCGCCCGGCGACCCTGGTCCACTCCCGGACGCGGTCCCGGCGCGCGGGCGGACCGTCGGTGAGCCTGCACCCGAGTCTTGGACGTTTGCCAGTCTCGGAGGTTCTCGGGCTTGGTCATATAGTCGAAGACTGGCTCGGGTGAACCCGCGACTCTGAACTTCTGCCCTAGTCGCACGCGCACGAGCATCTCACCTAGCGGATCCGCTGTCATCTGAGCGGCACGGCGTCCCCCACCGCAGCGACGTGCGCCACCTCGGATACGTTCTGCGTCGTGGGCTGGTTGGCGAGAAGGACCAGGACGTGGATCCGCGTCCTTGCGCTGCTGCTCGTGTCGTTTGCGGTGATCCTGGGCTGTGCGATCGCGACCGGTGAGTTGCTCGAGCTGACCGAGCGCGCCGGCGGATCGACCCCAGTCGACAGCTCGCTCACGTCCTGGACGCTCGCTCACCGCACGAGCGCGCTGACCGCAATGGCACGCGTGCTGTCGACGATTGGGAGTCAGGCGTTCCTGATCCCCGTGGTCGCCGTCGTCGCCGCCGCGCTGCTCATCACCCGGCGCTTCGCCCTCGCCGGCTTGCTCCTCACCGCGTGGGCCGGAGCGATCCTCCTCTACAACCTCACTAAGCACTTCGTCCAGCGGCCGCGCCCTCCGGCAGACATCTGGTTGACGAACGCCGGCCACTCCACCTCGTTCCCCTCGGGACACGCCACGCAGTCGCTGGCCACGTTTCTTGCCCTGGCACTGGTGGTCGCGCCCTGGTTGTCGCACGCCCGCTGGCCCGCAACGGCGCTCGCGCTCGTCCTTGCCGCCGGGGTCGGCTGGTCGCGGGTCTATCTGGGGGTGCACTGGGGCACGGATGTCGGCGCCGGTTGGCTAATTGCCAGCGCGTGGGTCGCGGCCGCTGCCTGGCTGGCCGCACGCGCACACTCGATTTTCACCTCGGCCGGCAGCCCCTCGCGCTCATCCGGGCGTCACTCAGCATGAGCGGCTGGGGGAGCGCTCCAGGCAAGAGGGGCCACCACACCGCGATTCTTGAAGGGACTCGGAGCCGCCGCGGGCTGGGCAGTTGGCGGGCCCGGCCGGCGCAGGTCTCCTACATCCTCGACCGAGGCGGCATCGGGCCTGCCGGCGCTCGACCCGCGCTGGTACGCGCAGCGGCATGGCGCGCGAGCAGCGTTCGACTTTGGGAGGATCCTTCCTCAAGCTGCCGCCGTTCGCTAAGGCGAACGACACCGCGCGCACCACCGTGCTCGAGGTCGGCGAGCCAGGCGGGATCATGGGCGGGCGGGGATCAGCTGGCGGCCGGCCGGGCGCTCGGCCGGACCCTTGACGAATTCTGCCGGGGACGTCACCGCCGCCATCCCACCGGAGTTGATCCGCAGCCAGACGAGGCGGATCGGGACTGGCGGGGGCCGGAGCAAGTCTGTTACTCTCGGCGGCTCGCGTCTGGCCGGGGCGACAACAGATGCGCGCCATGAATGGCGCACGGAAAGGAGTTGCAGTAAATGCGTGTACGTGGGGCGGCGTCCATCGCCGCAGCATTGTTGTCAACCGGTGTGGCGGCGAGCGCCGCGACCGCCGCGGGCGGACCGCCGCCCCCTACGGGCGTCGGCGGGGCGAAGGTCCAGCTGGTGGCGAGCGGTCTCCACACGCCGACGTCGTTTGCCTTCGGCGGCGGCAACCTGTTCGAAGGCGACGGCGGCGCCGAGAGTCAGAGCGGCCCGCCGAGCGGTGGCGGCGTGTACGTGCTGAAGGGTGGGACTGGGACGCTCATCCCCGGCTCGCCGCAGTTCGTGGCGGGCCTAGCCTGGTACAAGGGCGCGCTGTACGTCAGCGGCGGCTTGTTTACCGGCCCGACGACCTCCAAGTGGCAGCTGCTCAAGTGGAGCGGCTGGAACGGTAAGACGTTCACCAAGCGCCAGGCGATTTACACCGCGCCGAAGAAGTTCGCGGGGTTCAACGGCCTGGCTTTCGGTGCCGACGGACGGCTCTATGTCGGTGTCGACGTCGGCCTGACCAACGGCAACGACCACGGTCCCGCCAAGACGCCGTACGTGTACGACATCCTGTCGATCAAGCCGAACGGCAAGGGCTTCAAGGTGTTCGCTACGGGCATTCGTCAGCCGTGGCAGTTCGCCTTCCCGAAGGGCTCGTCCTCGCCGTACGTCTCTAACCTGGGTCAGGACAAGCCGCCAAAGCTCAATCCGCCGGACTTCGTGCTGCGGGTCAAGCAGGGCGACAACTACGGCTTCCCGGGCTGCACCTGGGTCGTGCCCGCCAAGTGCAAGGGCTTCGCGAAGCCGTTCCAGCAGTTCGGGCCGCACACCGACATCATGGGAATGGCCATCATCGGCCAGCGGCTGTACATGACCTCTTTCCTGGGCACCGCCGGCAAGGGCCCGGGCGGGGAGGTTGTCTCGATGCCGCTGGGGGGCGGAACGCTCAAGCCCGTTGTCAAGGGCTTCGTCGCCCCGACCGTCGGGCTGGGTGTGCACGGTGGCTCGCTCTACGTGGGTGAGGTCACCGGGCAGGTGTTCCGCGTCACGCCGTAGCACCTCGTACTAACGTCTGCTTCATCCCGGCGCCGCCCAGGCGCCGGGATGATCAGGCAACCGGCGCACAGGAACCTGACGAGCAGTTCGATGTGGGTCATCACGATGGATGAGGAGTGGAGCGGCACATGTCGGTAGCCGCAGGAGCGCACAGCGGCAGAGCGCCCGGGGCGCTGAGGTTGCTCGGCGACGAACGGCTCGCGCGTTTGGCCGAGAACGGTCACGAGCGGGCCTTCGCGGTTGTGTACGAGCGCCATCACCAAGCGCTGTACCGATATTGCCGCTCGATCCTGCACAACGACGCTGACGCCCAGGACGCGCTCCAGTCGACCTTCGCTGCCGCCTTCGGGGCCCTTGCCCGCGGCCGGCGCGACGCCCCGATCCGGCCGTGGCTCTTTCGCATCGCACATAACGAGGCCGTCTCGTCGCTCAGACACCGTCGGCCCACCACGGAGCTGTCCGCGGCCTCTGAGGCCTGCACCGCCTCGGTCGAGGATCAGGTGGCCCAGCGGGCCGAGCTGGGCCTCCTGCTGGGCGATCTTGGCAAGTTGACCGACCGGCAGCGGTCGGCCCTGGTTATGCGCGAGCTGAGCGACCTCTCGCACGAGGAGATCGCGATCTCGCTCGGCATTTCGGTCGGCGCCGCGAAGCAGACCATCTACGAGGCGCGCCGGTCGCTGTTCGAGTTTGCCGAGGGTCGAGCGATGGATTGCGGTGAGATTCGCAAGACCGTCTCGGACGCCGATGGACGCGTCGTGCGCGCCCGTCGCGTCCGCGCCCACCTGCACGAATGCCCGGGGTGCGCCGCATTCGCCGCCGCGATCCCGGCGCGCAGCGCGGAGCTGCACGCGCTCGCTCCGTCGCTGCCCGTGCTGGCGGCCGCTGGGCTGCTCGAGCGCATGATCGGCGCGAGCCCCGGCTGCGGCGCCGGCGTCGGGCTGACCACGGCGGTGGCGGGAAAGACCGCAAGTATGGCGCTGAGTGTCAATGCCCTGGCCGGCGCTGCTGTCGTGGCTACGGCAACCGTCGGCGTCACCCTTGGCATTGGAGAATTGACGCACCGTCAGGCGCACGCCGCGCGGACCGGCGCCAGCGCTCCGGCAATCGCCGGCGGATCCCGAGCTGCTCCCGCGTTGCCGCCGGGGGCCGACGTCGCGCTCTCGGATGGCCTGCTCCCGTATCCGGGAGCTGCGGCACGCGCGGCCGCGTTGCACATTCCTGGCGCGATAGCCGAGGGTGCCTCGCACGCAGCGCAGCGGACCGCCGTTAAGGTCGGTTCAGCATCGTTCGGCCATGCGGGCGCCGCCCCGGGCCACTCCGGTACCACCCCGAGCCGCTCCGGCAGCGCCGTGGGCCACTCCGGCAGCATCCCCGGCCACTCCGGCAGCGCCCCCGGCCACTCCGGCAACGCCCCCGGCCACTCCGGCAACGCCCCCGGCCACTCCGGCAACGCCCCCGGCCGCTCCGGCAACGCCCCCGGCCACTCCGGCA
>JAFAZZ010000331.1 GCA_019239375.1 Solirubrobacterales bacterium
CGCTGATCCTCTCCGCTGGGTGGTCCGAGAATCCCTCGCTCGAACAACAACAACACCATCAGGAGGTCGCAGAGCTCAAGCCCGCCTGAGAAGCGAACGTCAACGTCGACGAGCTCCCCGCGTTACACCACCTCATCCGACTTGACTGTTCCAGAGGGCGCTTGCCCGGAGTTGGGCCACCATCCGCTCGACCGAGACCTTCCGGCGAGCGCACGGGGAATCCGCAATCCTCGAACGGTCCCGGCATATGCTGACCGCAGGGACCCGAGTCTCCACACTACCTCGCGCAATTCCGGCGTCGCAGACCAGAGCGCGACCCCAAGAGCCAGGCAGACGAGCGCAGCGCCGGGATGCACGAGAACATGGGTCCAGCCTTCGTCGACGAGCGCCGATGCGAGCGCGAGTGCACTGAGCAAGGCTGCGCGCGCCACCGTCAAGGTGCTCACCGGCGTCGCCGACTGCGCGCCGAAACATCCGCACCCAGCATCGGGAGCGTGGCGTAGGCCCCCGGCAGCGACAAACGCGGCGATCGCCAGCAATGCGGCCGCAGCGTACTCCGGGATGGGCGTCACGGCTTCGGAGACCACGAGAGCCCCGATGCCCACCTCCACTGCGGCAAGGGTCCACCAAGCGGCAAGCACGGGTACCCGATGCGGCAGAACCCGTGTCACGATTGTGTCCCGGCGCCGCGGCGGGTCAAACGCCTTCGTGCATCCACCGGCCAGCAGATAAACGCCTGGCCAGACGGCCACCCCCGCGGCAAGCGCTGCCAAATCGAACCGCATCTGCGTGCAATAAGCCTCGCACACCGCTGCTCAAAAGGGGAGAACGAATGACCCCGCAAGCCGATCCGCCCGCGCGAGCCTGCGCCACGAGATCAGGGCGTCGGTTCGGCGACCCCCGGCCCGAGCTCGTAGCTTAGGAGCGTCTCGAATGCGGGTTGGCAGCGGGGGCACTCCCGAGTGGCATTGCCGATATACGACCGCCAACCGCAACCAGGTCTGAATCCGGCTCATCTAGCCAAACCGGGTAGGTGGCGGAATGCCGAGCTGGCGGCGCCCGGACCGCAATCGCGCGCGCTGGTTCGCCTGTCAATTCCTCCCCGTTTGCGCCATAGCGTGGTAAACGTGTGCAACTCTGGTGAAGCGGGTTCTTGACACTGGCCTTACGCAACTGGTAAGCCTGGCGTCTGACGCCCATCGCAGGGCCCCGCCGGGTGGGCGGACGGGAAGTTTTCGCGCAACGTCCAGGAGGAGGGAATTCGTGTTCACTCGTTTGCTTCGCCTTCGGTTGCGGCACCGGCGTCCCTTAGTGGCGACGTTGCCGGTTGCGGCGGCGACGATGGTCGCGATGCTCGCACTTAGCGTGCCGGGGTCTGCGGCCCGGTCGGTTCCCGCTCGCGCGCAGGCGGCTGATGTCGGGAATGCTGCTAATGGCCCGGTGGTGCGGACCGACCGGGGTCGCGTCCGAGGATTCGTCACGAATGGGGTGTCGGAGTTCTTGGGCATCCCCTACGCGGCTCCCCCGGTCGGGCCACTGCGTTGGCAACCGCCGCAGCTTCACGCCAGGTGGACGAAGACGCTTGACGCCACCTCGTACGGCCCGACCTGCCCGCAGGTCACCACCCTCGGGGTGTTCGCCACGCCGAGCGTCAGCGAGGACTGCTTGTATCTCAACGTCTTTACGCCTAAGCCTCGGCGCCCGCGCGGGCAAGGGCTCCCGGTGCTCGTCTGGATCCACGGCGGCGGTAACGTCGACGGGGAATCAAACGACTACGACGGCAGCAAGCTTGCCACCGGAGGACGCTACGGAGGAAGCAACACGGTCGTGGTCACCATCAACTATCGCCTGGGTCTCCTCGGCTTCTTGGCCAATTCTGCGCTCGACAGCGAGGGTCACTTGTTCGGCAACTATGGCATCCTGGACCAGCAGGCAGTCTTGCGGTGGGTGCAGCGCAACATCGCCGCCTTCGGCGGCGATCCTAACCGGGTGACGATGGGCGGTCAGTCGGCCGGTGCGCAGGACACCGACCTCAACGTGGTCTCGCCCCTGGCCGCCGGATTGTTCAACGGAGGGATCTCCGAAAGTGCGTTTTCTGGTCAGATCCCGTCGCTGGCGAGCGCAATGAGCAAGGGAGACGCATTCGCGACGGCCGCCGGGTGTACGGGAACCGATGCCGCGGTGGCCAGTTGCCTGCGCTCGCTGACCGTCCCGCAGATCCTCCAGCTGCAGGGAACGGCGAACGCGAATGGGCCCTATGTCAATGGTCCGATGGTCGATGGCACCGTTATCCCGCTGACGCCAACACAGGCTTGGACGACCGGCCAGTACAACCATATGCCCATGATGGGCGGCAACGTGGAGGACGAGGCTAACTTTGGGATAGGGATAACGGAGTACTTCTCCGGCCCGCCCATGACGCCGGTCACGGCAGCCGACTACACCAACTATGTGACGAGGACGTATAGCCCTCCGGCCTATCCCGACGGAACCGCGGACAAAGTTCTCGCGGAGTACCCGCTGAGCAATTACGCCACCCCACAACTGGCGGAAGATAGGGTCATGACCGACCCGGGGGCGTGCCGGAGCCTTTACAACGCCGGCCTGCTGGCAGAGCGGGTGCCGACGTATGACTACACGTTCAACTACCAGAATGCGCCGTACTACTTCCCGGCAATGCCGGGATTTGTCCCCCTGGCAGCCCACACGATCGATATCCAGTTCCTGTTCCCGCTCTGGCACGGCGGCATTTTCGGAGTCCCGCATCCCCTCAACGCACAGGAGACCACCCTCTCAAACGAGCTGGTTGCGGCATGGACGAACTTCGCTCGTACGGGCAACCCCAACCGGGCCGACAACTCCCCGTGGCCACAGTTCACCTCAGCCCCGGGAGCGGCAGCCGTTCTGAATGAGAACGTGCCGAGCCTGTCGACATTGACCGTCGCAGAGACATCCGCCATGTATCACTGCGATTTCTGGAACACCATCCTGACCTTCTGAGCCATCAATCCACCAGCGCGACTCGTCCTGAGTCGCGCTGGTGGACACCGCGCAGGACGGGTCAGTCCTAGCCGACGCTCGGCCATGGTAGACGGCGGCTTGGGCGTCTACGGCCTCCCCAGTAGCAGGCCTTCTCGGTCCACTGACGGATCCTCTCTAACTGGTGTTCAGGAGGATTCAACTGATATTGGCTATTCGCCGTCAGCACCGATCCCGTACTCGTAGATCGTCTTCCCATTCTCGGAGACCTGTACGACAGTCTGCTGCCCGTTCTCCGTGACCCTGCAGACGTACTGATTGCCGCTCTGGTGATAACACTCACTGACGCTGTCGTGTCGGACCCCATTCGAGTCCACTTGACTCGGGCGTGCTTGTAGCCCCGACCGGTGCGCAGAACACCGCGGTTGCGCGGACCGGGAGCGGGTTGGCTGCCCCTGCTCAGATCAGGCCGTCGCCGCCCTGACGACGGGCGCATCGCGACTGGGCGGTTTCGGGTGGCCGGGCGCTGGCGGGGCTTTGGAGGGCGGAGTGATCCGACCGGAGACCTCCGCGTGCTCGACGACCACCAACGATCTCACACCTGCCGAGGAACGGACGGACTTCACGTCAATCGAGGGCGACCAGTGTTCCGCGGTATCTCATGGACCCCGGGTGCCACCCCCGTCGCGCGCGAGGCGGAAGAGGCGACAGGACCGAACGCGCCTCCGACCGGAGGGTTGATCAGGTGAGCCCACCCGTCAGCAGTCCTGTCGTCGAGGAGGTTCTGCGCTTCAAGGATCTTCCTCTCGGGCCGCTCGCCAGCGGGCGGGCTGTGGTCCGCTGAGCGACGGGACGAAGGGCGAGGCGCTTCGCTATTTTGACGCGCGGCGCCCAATAGTGCGCCACTTCTAGGAATCGAAAAGTGCGCCACTTCGGTGGCGACCGAGGCTGGTCTCAGGCTGCTCGACATCGTCGAGGAGAAGGAGGCCGGGAGAGGTGGTGAGCGCGTTGGAGTGGGCTGAGATCAGGGCGCTTGGGCAGGACGGGGTGTCACAGCGGGAGATCGCCAGGAGACTGGGGATCAATCGTCGGACCGTGGCGAGGGCGCTTGGGGCGGATACGCCGCCGCGGTATGTGCGAGCGCCCGCGGGGGTCGCAGCTGGATCGGTTGATGCCGGTCATCGGTCAGGTTCTCGAGGAGTGGCCGGAGGTCAAGGCGCCGCGGCTGACGGAGCTGCTCAGGACCGAGCATGGCTATCAGGGCTCGATCGATCTCGTTCGTCGCAAGCTTCAAGGGCTCAGACCGCAGCAGGAGCGCCCGGCGCAGCGCACGGGGTATCGGCCTGGGCAGGTGGTCCAGTTCGACTGGGCGGAGATGCCGACTCGCCCGCGGATCGCTGGGGTGGAGCGCCGCGTCTATGCGTTGATCGCGTCGTTGCCGTTCTCCGGCGCGCACACGGCGCACTTCACCTTCGACATGACCCTGGAGTCCTTTCTTGAGGGGCATGTGCGCGTGTTCGACTGGCTT
>JAFAZZ010000339.1 GCA_019239375.1 Solirubrobacterales bacterium
GGCCACTCCGGCAGCATCCCCGGCCACTCCGGCAGCGCCCCCGGCCACTCCGGCAACGCCCCCGGCCACTCCGGCAACGCCCCCGGCCACTCCGGCAACGCCCCCGGCCACTCCGGCAGCGCCCCCGGCCAGTCAAGCACCTCGGGCACCACCCCGGGCCACTCCAGCAACTCCGGCACCTCCGCTGGCCAGTTCGGCACCGCCCCAGGCCACTCGGGCACCGCCCCCGGCCACTCCGGCACTCCTCTCGGCCAGTCACACGCCGCCTCTAGCAGGTCAGACGCCGCCACCACCCCCGCCACCGGATCGGCCGGATCCACGGCGAAGAAGTCGTGATTAGATCCTGACTTTCCGTCGGCCCGCGCGTAGAGCCATCAGACGAGGCGCCATCGGCGCACTGCGGGCTGCCGAGTCGGCCCGCGAGCGGCGACGCCTTGTCCATTGCCGGAACCGACTGCAGGAGAACGCGACCAAGCCGTGGACCTGTATGCCGACGAGATGCTGATCGCGCCGTACGACGCGGCGTGTCGTGAGCTGTCGATCGCGGTGACGATCCGCGTGGCCACCGGACGCAGTCGTTCCGCCCGGCGATGGGTGGCGAAGCGGGGCCTCGTCCCCTCTCGGGCAGGTTGCCCGAGGCACGAGTACAAGCACGATGGGAATCCGATCCAGGCTCGCCGTGACCGCCGGCGCAATGGCGTCGGGGGCCCTCCCGACCGTCGCCCTTTGGCGCCGCCGGCGGTCACGCAAGCTGTCTTCCACGTAAACGTCCGGGGCTGGGCGACCGACGAAGGCCAGCGCCTACGCCGGCTTCTGACAGGTCAAGTGCAGGAAGCACGTGGCCGGCCGGCGCGGCACGCCTCTCAGCGCCTGCGTGACCGGCGCCAACAAGCCGCTCAAGCAGTAGTGCGGCGCGTAGCGGGGTCGACTGGCCGGCACCAAGCGCGGAGGTGCTGACCGGGTTGGTGGCGGGACCGGCGGGGGCGCATCTCTGCCGGCCCGCCGCCGCCTTCGTGTCGCCGGCGCCGGCCCGTGCCGCCCACCGACCGCTCGCTCAAGCAGCGGGTGTCGCGCACATGGCGCGGGATTTGTTGTCCTCACGCCAGGATGAGGCCGCGTACCCGGTAGGCCGATGGATGAAGCTCCTATGTCAAGGGCCTCCTTGCGAGATGGTGGCGTGCGGTCACCGATTGCCGTCAAGGGGTGCCGCTACGCGGCTCGCCGTGCTCGGCCCTGTCGGGCCACCCTTGACCGCGCGCCGTCCGCGCGGGGTTGGGCAGCGAGGAGGCCTGGCCGGGGGTGTGAGGCGAGGTCGCGCATCATGCGCCGGTGGACGACGTCGGAGAGGTGACGTTTGAGGATCCGACGGGCCTCCTTCTTGGTGTGCTGCCCGTCGGCTCGCGCGGTCGCGTAGATCCGCTTGGCGCGCGGGTCACAGCGCAGCTGGGTGACCGCCATACGGTGCAGGATCGCGTTCACCCGCCGGTTGCCGCCCGGGTTATAGCGGTGACGCATTGGTTCGCCGGGGCCCTCGCCGGTCGAGGCGACCAGCGGCGCGCTGGCGTTGAACCGCGCGAACCCGCCTTCGGTGAACCGCCGGGGGTCGCCGACCTCGACCAGCAGTTCGGCGACCGAGATCGTCGACAGACCACAGAGCTGATCGAGGGTGCTGCCGCTCGCCTGCACAAGCGCGCGGAGCTCGCGTGTGATCGTCTTCTCCTGGGAGTCGAGTTTCGCGATGTGGTCGCGGTACTCGTCCAGCAGGCGGACCCGCAGCGCGGTGGGCGGATCGAGCGCCCGCTGCCGAGTTGCGCCCTCGAGCGCGCCCAGCCTGGGCCGGACCGCTTTTGCCTCGGGCAGCTGCTCGATCACCTCCAGGGGCAGATCGCGCAGCAGCGCTTCGCTCTCTGAGAGCAGCTGCTGGCGGCGCTTGACCAGCGAGCAGCGCGCCTGCCACCAGACGGCCAACAGCTCGGCCTGCTCATCCGGGCCCGCGTCATCGCCGGCGCGCTTGAACGCCCGCGGCAAAAGCGGGTGCGCGAGCGTCTCACGCGCGATCCGCTCGGCGTCCAGCACATCGGACTTGCCGCGCTGGCGCGCCCGGTCCTGCCGGCCCGTGCGGTTCGGGCAGACATCGCGCACGTCATAGCCACGGAGGGCCAAGAAGATCGCGGTGTGACGGCCCCACGCCGAAGCGCCCTCGATCCCCCAGCGCACAATCGGGCCGAACTGCCGCGCCCACGCCTCGAGCGCCCGATGCCCCTCACCCGAGACACGGAAGTGCTCGGAGGCGACGATCCCACCGCGCGGATCGGCCACCGTTGCACTCAGCTTGCGCTTGTGCGGATCCACACCGACCACGTTGCCCGCCCGATCGGGCGTGAGCAGCGTGCTCGACGGACCAGGACCGCGCCTGACCGACCGGGGATTGCGCCTGACCTGCCTGCTCATCATGACCTTCCCTTCGCGCTTGCGCCGCGCGGTAACGTGAAACATGAACCGGTCGACAACGTCCCGGTCGAGATCGACGCGCAAACAGAGATCACGTCGGCGAACGCTCCTATCAGGTCAGACCGGTTCCCGAACACACCCGGACCGAGGTCGACACTTCATCCTGAGGACACCAACGGGTCCAGACCTATGCTGGGTCAGGCCCCGGTCCGGTCTTCGAGCCTAACGCGAGCCGTCGCCCGCGCTAGACAACCGGAATTTCAACACCGGGACCTATAAGGGCGCGTTCGGCCCCGCCCGCGGCGCGAGTGTGGACTTAACCTCGCTGGCGGCGTCAAAGTCCACTTTCGCCCCCGCCGGCGGCTCGAATGAGGAGTTATGGGCGATCGCGGCGCAGTTATGGGCGATCACGGGCGCTCGGGCTCGTTGCGCCGTGGCCGCGCGATGCGGGTCCGCGGATCAGCCGGCGCATTGGTCACGCCGGCCCGCCGCAATCGGCACGAGGCTTCGGTGCGAGCTAATTCTTGCCTCGCGAGACGAGAGACCTCACGTCGGATACGCGTAGCGCCCGATCCGATCAAGGCCCGCATCGGGCACGCCCCGGTAGCGCGCTTCGAGCGCGGCCACGTCGAGCCGCACCACGTCGTACCCGAGCTTCATCGCCGTCTGGACGGTGGCTGGATGCTCCAGCACCCGGAGCGGATCAACATGGACGTCGGTGTGGTGGTGCCAGCGATCCACGACACGCTCGGCACGTGTCGTCCATCCTGCGCGCCATGGAAGTTCCACGAAGTCGAGCAGCCGCTCAATCTCCTCTCGCTCGCCGGCGAGCATGTCCTCGGCCCGCACCCTGATCAGCGGGATCGCGCGAAGCCGGTCAACCAGCTCGAGCCCGTACATGTGACCCTCCGTCCACCAGAAGAGGCACTTCTCGTACGGCGAGCGCCGCGGCCACGACGCCGCGTAGCCCTCCTGGAAGACACCCGGATCGGACGGACCGAGCGTGGCCCATCGCGTGTAGGCGTCATCGCGCGCGCTGCCGGCAAACGAGTTGTGGGCCAGATGCGACAGCGCGCTGGGAACGGGGTGGCGCGTGAGGTGCACGATTCGCAGGCGCGCCCCGAAGCGCCGGGCGAACAGCGGCAGCGCGGGGAACAGCGGCCACCCCGTCTCCACGTAGGGGCCACGCGCGCCCGCGATTCGCTCGACGTGACGCGCGACCGCGGGAACCTCGAGCAGCGCCTCGGGATCCGCGTACCGGCGGAAGTACCGGCGCGGCTTGTACCACGGGCCGATCGGCTCGTGCTCGGCCTCCACCTCGGGATGCAGCTCACGCAGCCCCTCCGCCAACCACTGCGTGCCGCAGCGGCCGGTGCTGAGGAACATCACGATCGACCCGCCGCGCACAGCCACTCCCTCTACCCTCGGCCGCTGCCCGGCCGCGGACCGTCGCGCGCGGGCGTTTTCGACCGCATGCGCCGGGGTATCGGCGGTCCGATATTTAGATGCTCCCGGTGCTGGTGACGAGGCGTGCCTAGCGCGCCCGATGGACGGCCCAGGACCACGTATGCCTGAAAGCGATTGTCAGCGGAATCGAGCTCCCCTGCGGCGGCGGAATGCCACCGGTGATCGCCCGCGAGTCCTGTTCGTCTCGTGCCATCTTCCCTGGCCGCCGGTGAGCGGCGGCCGGCGGCGCGAGCTTGAGCTGATTAGTCGCATCTGCGAGCACTTCGCCGTCCGGCTCCTCGTCATCTCGAAGACTGCGGAGCAGGATCAGGCCAACGCGGAGTTGCTCGCGTCGTCCCGCTGCCGCATCGAAGTCTTCCCGGCCGTCGCCCGCCATCCCGGAGCGCCGGCCGGCGGGGCGGCGCATCAGGTGCTGCGACATCGATCTCCGGCTGGAACCATGCGGATCCGGGAGATCATCGCTGCCGAACGGGTCGACCTCGTCCACGTCGAGGGCTTCTATCTGATGCAGCACGTGCCCGAGTGGGTCGAGGCGCCGGTGCTTCTGGTCGAGCAGAACATTGAGTACGAGCTCGATCGCCATCGCGCGCATTCCCGGGGGGAGCGCGTCACCCGTCTCGACTCATTCTCCGACTGCGTCCGCACCCAAGCCGCTGAGCTCGCGTGCTGGCGCCGCGCCGACCGCCTCGCCGCGGTCACCTGGGAGGATCGCGAACTGATCCGCGAGCAGATGCCAGACGCTGACGTGGCCGTGGTCCCGGACGGAGCCGACCACCTGCCCCCACGTCATGGGGAGCGCTCGGTCGGACCGATCGAGCGCCCGCCGGCGCCGCGCGTGACGCTGCTGGCGAACTTCGGATATGCCCCCAACGTCGACGCTGCGCTGCACTTCTGCCACGAAATCCTCCCGCCGATCCGGGCCGAGGTGGACGACGTTCACGTGTGGCTGGTCGGCAACGCGCCGCCGCCCGAGGTCCGGACGCTGGCCGGCGAACGCGTCACCGTGACCGGCTATGTCCCGGACGTGCGTCCGTACCTCGATGCCGCGGACGTGATCGTGTGCCCGCTCCGGATCGGGGGCGGGATCAAGGTCAAGATGATCGAGGCTATCCGGCGCGGAAAGGCGATCGTCTCGACCCGAATCGGCGCCCAGGGGCTACCGGCGCAGGCCCGCCGGGCGCTGCTCGTCGCTGAGGATCCGACGGAATTTGCGCACGCGGTGACGACGCTGTTGCGCGACGAGCCGCGCCGGAGGCTCCTCGAGCGGCGCGCCGCGGCCGCGGCAATGAAGCTGCCCACTTGGGACGAGTCCGCGGCCGTGCTCACCAAGGTCTACGACGAACTCCTCGATCGCAGCTCGCGCGAGCGGAACCTGGAAGGCAGTCATCTGGCTGGGAGGTCTGCATGAGCAAGGGACGAATTCTCATTACTGGCGGCGCCGGGTTCATCGGCTCCCATGTCGCGCACGAGCTGCTCGAGCGCGGCTACCGGGTCCGCGCTCTCGACACGCTGATCTCGCAGGTCCATCCGAGCTCGGCCAGCCCGACATACCTCGCACCCGATGTCGAGTTGTCGGTCGGCGACGTGCGCGACCCCCATGCGGTCAGACGCGCGCTCATCGACGTCGACCGCGTAATTCACCTCGCCGCGCGGGTCGGCGTCGGGCAGAGCATGTACGAGATCGGCGAGTACGTATCGGTCAACTCGCTGGGCACGGCGACTCTGCTCCAGGCACTGCTCGACCGCCCGGTGGAGCAGATCGTGGTGGCCTCGAGCATGAGCGTTTACGGCGAGGGGATGTACACCGACGCAGACGGGCGACCGGCCGTCGCACCCGAGCGCAACCGCGAGCAACTCGCCGCCCAACACTGGGAACCTCGTGGCGCCGAGGGACGAGCGTTGACGCCAGTTCCGACGCCCGAGACCAAGCCGCCTTCGCTCGCCTCGATCTACGCGCTGAACAAGTTCGAGCAGGAGCGGAGCACGCTGCTGTTCGGGCAGGCCTATGAGATCCCGACGGTCGCGCTGCGCTTCTTCAACGTGTACGGCCCCAACCAGGCGCTGTCGAATCCGTACACCGGCGTCCTCGCGATCTTCGCCTCGCGTCTGCTCAACGACAAGCCGCCGATGATCTTCGAGGACGGCCGGCAGCGGCGCGACTTTGTCTCGGTCAGCGACGTGGCCACGGCCTGCGCGCTCGTCCTCGAGCACACAGAACTCGCGAGCGAAGTGATCAACGTCGGGAGCGGCACGAGCGTCAGCGTGTCCGAGATCGCCCGCCGTCTGGCGCGGATCCTCGGTAAGGACATCGAGCCCGAGGTGACGGGCGAGTGCCGGCTGGGCGACATTCGCCACTGCTTCGCCGACGTGGGCAAGGCGCGAACCCTGCTCGGGTTCGAGCCGGCGGTTTGCCTCGAAGACGGCATGCGCGAGCTCGCCGAGTGGCTGGAGGGGCAGGTAGCCGACGATCTCGTCGACCGGGCCCGGGCCGAGCTGCGCCAGCGAGGGCTCACGGTATGAGTCGCATCGTTGACACGATCCGGCACGAGGCCCCGGCCCAGCCACGGGCCTCGAGGCGTCGGCGCGACCGCCCGGCGCGGGGAAACCCTGAGTTGGGGATCGTCCAGTACTTCCATATGGGCGACCACGACGCGGTTGAGCAGGCGCTCGAAGCGCTGGCCGAACTCCCGATCAAGCACCTGCGCACTTCGATCTCGTGGTGCGACTGGGTCCGGGAAGGGGGCGAGGAGTGGTACGCGTGGCTCCTGCCCAAGCTCGTCGAGCGCGCCGCCGTGCTCCCGTGCTTCCTGTACACACCGCCCCACCTCGGCCTCCTGCCGAAGTCTTCCTCTCCCCCGCGGGACCCGCAGGCCTTCGGCGAGTTTGTCGAAATGGTGTTGCGCTGCTACCCCGACGACTTCCCGTACGTGGAACTCTGGAACGAGCCCAACAACTACATCGAGTGGGACTGGACGGTCGACCCGGAGTGGGTCATCTTCGCCGAGATGATCGCCGGGGCGGCGCAGAGGGCAGCTCGTCTCGGCGTGAAGAGCGTGCTCGGAGGTATGAGTCCGTTCGACCCCAACTGGCTCGACCTGATGTTCAAGCGCGGCGCGCTCGCCCACATCGACGTGATCGGCGTGCACGGCTTCCCCGGCACCTGGGAGGCGGTGTGGGAGGGCTGGGACGTGCATGTCGATAGGGTGCTAGAGGTCATCGCCCGGCACGGCGCCGCTCAACGGATCTGGGTTACCGAAGCCGGCTACTCGACGTGGGCCCACAACGAGTTCGGGCAGCTTCAGACGATGGCCGACCTGGTCCAGGCGCCTGCTGACCGCGTGTACTGGTATTCGCTGCAGGACCTCGCCGCCGAGCACGAGACGCTCGATGGCTTCCACTGCGACGAGCGGGCCTATCACTTCGGCATGACGCGCCGCGATGCAGAAGCGAAGCTGCTCCACCGGGTGATGCGCGACCGCGGCGTCAGGGGCGTGAGCGAACTGGTCGAGTTCGCCAAACCCGGAGGCGCCGCGCCCAGCGGCAGCGTGCTGATCACAGGCGGCGCGGGGTTCATCGGAACGAACCTGGCCGACCGGTTGGCGTCGACCGGAACCGCGGTGACGGTGCTCGATAGCCTCGTGCGGCCGGGCGTCGAGGACAACCTTCGCTGGCTGAAGCGCAAGCACCGAGATCTCGTGCGCGTGGAGATCGGAGATGTCCGCGATAGATTCACGGTCAGGCGCGCGTTGGCCGGCGCCGAGCGGGTCTTTCACTTCGCGGCTCAGGTCGCGGTGACGACGAGCCTCGAGCACCCGCGCGACGACGTCGACGTCAACCTCCAGGGCACCATCAACGTACTCGAGGAGGCGCGACGGCTCGCCGCGCCACCGGCCGTGGTGTTCACGTCAACCAACAAGGTCTACGGGCGATTGTCTCAGCTGCGGCTGCGCAGAGGCGAAACCAGATACGAGCCGGAGGACGAGTCGGTCGCCCGAGACGGCATCGCCGAAAGCTGGCCACTCGAGTTCTGCAGCCCGTACGGCTGCTCGAAAGGGGCGGCCGACCAATACGTGCTCGACTACGCGCATAGCTACGGCATGCGGACGTGCGTGCTTCGCATGAGCTGCATCTATGGGCCCCATCAGCACGGCACCGAGGATCAGGGCTGGGTCGCGCACTTCTTACTGGGAGCGCTGCGCGGGGAGCCGATCACGATCTTCGGCGACGGCCGCCAGACGCGGGATCTGCTCTACGTGCAGGACCTGGTGGACGCGCTGCTCGCGGCGTCCACCCACCCCGCGACGCTCGAGGGCCGGGCGTTCAACATCGGCGGCGGCGCGGGCAACGCAATCAGCGTCATCGGGGTCGTCCAGCAGATCAGCGAACTGCTCGGCCAGCGGCCTAAGGTCCTGTGGGGTGCCTGGCGCGTGGCCGACCAGCGGTACTACGTGTCCGACATCTCGGCGTTCTCGCGGCTCACGGGCTGGAAGCCGCGGGTGCCGGTACAGATCGGGATCGCGCGACTGTACGAGTGGCTCGCCGACGCCGCCGCCCCGAGCCCGGCCGCGCTGGCCGCTGCCGGCAGTTCATAGCCGACGGTGCGCGCGGCGGTAGTTCACTCGCCCGGAACGGTGTCGGTGGCCGAAATCCCGGCCCCCGCGCCGGGCCGGAGACAGGTGCGCGTTCGCCTCGCCGGCGCCGGCATCTGCGCCTCGGAGCTCCCCCTGTACGAGGGCCGGGACTGGTTCCGCTATCCGCGTGCTCCAGGCGAGCCGGGTCACGAGGGCTGGGGCCACATTGACGCGGTCGGCCCGGGGGTGAGCGACCTCGCCGTCGGCCAGCGCGTCGCCCTCATCTCCTACCGGGCGCATGCCGAGTTCGACGTGGCCGACGCCTCGGCCGTCGTCACGCTGCCCGCCGCGATCGACGACGAGGCGCCATTTCCGGGCGAGCCGCTTGCCTGCGCGGTGAACGCGTTCGGCCGTGCTGGGGTTCAGCCGGAAAGCCGGGTGGCGGTCGTGGGCTGCGGCTTCCTCGGGCTCCTGCTCGTCGAGCTGTGCGCGGGCGCGACGAAGGAGGTCGTGGCGATCTCGCGCCGGCCCTCGGCCCGCGCGCTGGCCCTGACACTGGGGGCCGACCGCGCTCTGGCGCCTGGCGAGCACGCCTTCGGGAGCGACACGTTCGACGAGGTGTTCGAAGCGACCGGCCACCAGGAGCCGCTCGATCTGGCCTCCCGCCTGACCCGCGTGCGCGGACGCCTGATCATCGCCGGCTATCACCAGGACGGGCGCCGGAGCGTCGACATGCAGCTGTGGAACTGGCGCGGACTGGACGTGGTCAACGCCCACGAGCGCGACCCAGCGGCATACGTCGAAGGTTTGCGCGAGGCGGTGGACGCGGTACGGAAACGGCGGCTCGATTTGCGCCCGCTGATCACCCACCGCTTTACGCTCGAACAGCTAGGCGAGGCTTACCGGATCTCGCTCGAGCGGCCGGAGGGGTTCATCAAGGCGGTCTGGTGCGATGGATGAGAACCCTCCCCGCCTCGGGTTCGTAGGCGTCGGGTGGATCGGACGCCACCGCATGGAGGCCGTGCAGCGCGCCGGCGCGGCCCGGGTCGCCGCCATCGCCGACCCCGACGCACGGGCCGCACAGGCCGCCGCGGCGGCCGTTGGCTGCGACCAGGTGCACACAGAGCTTGATGCACTCATCTCGGATGGGCTCGATCTCGACGGAATCGTCATCGCGACACCGACCGCGTTGCACGCCCGGCAGACGCGCCAGGCGCTCGAACGGAGAATTCCCGTGTTCTGCCAAAAGCCGCTCGGGCGAACCGCAGGCGAATGTCGCGAGCTGATCGCGCTGGCCCGGGAGGCGGACGCCCTACTCGGGGTCGACATGTCCTACCGGTACGCCGCGGCGGTCACCGCCGCACTCGATGCGCTCCACACCGGCGCGATCGGGCGGCCGCACGCGGCCGAGCTGGTCTTCCACAACGCCTACGGTCCGGACAAGGCGTGGGTCCGCGACGCCGAGCTGGCGGGCGGCGGCGCGCTGATCGACCTGGGCTGCCATCTGGTCGACCTGGCCCGTCTGTTCCTCGGCGACCTGGCGCCCGCCGCGGTGCACGCCGACTTGTTCGCCGGGGGGGAGCGGCTCGGAGCCGACCCCGAGCGCGTCGAGGACCTGGCCCTGGCACAAGTCACGCTCGAAGACGGACGCGTGATCCGGCTCGCATGCTCGTGGTGGCTTCCGGCGGGGGCAGACGCCGTGCTCGAGGCGTCGTTCTTCGGCCAGGGTCGAGCGCTCACCATCCGCAACGTCGACGGCTCGTTCTATGACTTCGAAGCGCTTTTGGTCGAGGGACGCGGCAGCGAGCGAATCGCCGAGCCTCCGGATGAGTGGGGCGGCCGGGCACTCATCGCCTGGACGCAGCAACTTCGGCGCGACCGCTCATTCGACGAAGACGTGGAACAGCTCGTGCAGGTGGCGGACTTGATCGACCAGATCTACGGGCGGTCGACGTGAGGGTGCTGGTCGTCGCCGACGTGGTGGGCGGCGTCAGAACGTTCGTGCACGAGCTGACCGGAGGCCTCACCCGGCTCGGGGCCGAGGTGCACCTGGCCCTCATCGGCCGGGACGCGTCCGTGGCTGCGCCTGCCGCCGCTTCCTGCGAACTCCGCGACCTCAAGCTCGAATGGATGGCGGATCCCTGGCGCGATGTCGAGGCCACGAGCGACTGGGTGGGCGAGCTGGTCGCTCACCACCGGCCAGACGTCGTGCACATGAACACGTTCGCGCCGGTCCCCGACGGCGGCGTTCCGGTCCTCCTCACTGTGCACTCGTGCGTCGTGACGTGGTGGCGAGCAGTGCACGGTTCCGAGACGCCAGCCGGCTGGACGCGGTATCGGACCGCGGCACGGCTCGCGCTCGATCGGGCCAACGCCGTCTGCGCGCCCACCCGTGCGCTGCTGGAAGAACTCATCGCGGCGTACGGCAAGCTGCGTGGCGCCCGGGTGATCCCCAACGGGAGGACCATCGCGCAGCCCCTGCCCGAGCCCCAAGACTGCCGGGAGCGCCTGGTCGTGTGCGTGGGCCGTCTGTGGGACGAGGCCAAGAACGCCGCGCTTCTGGCCAGCGCCGCGCCGGCCATCGACGGGCATGTGGTACTGATCGGGCCCGGAGGCGTCTGCGGCATCGAGAGCCTCGGTGGGCTGCGATCGGCCGAGGTGCTGGGCTGGTTCCGGCGCGCCGCGGTGTTCGCCGAGCCGGCGCGTTACGAGCCCTTCGGGCTCGCCGCGCTCGAGGCAGCTCTCTGCGGCTGCGCTCTGGTGCTGGGTGACATCCCCAGCCTGCGCGAGGTCTGGCAGGACGCTGCGTCCTTCGTACGGCCTGACGACCGGCAAGCGCTCGTAGATGCCATCAACGCGTTGCTCGGAGACTTCGCGCACTGGCGCGACGCGGCGAACGTCGCCCGGGCAAGAGCCGCGCTCTACACCCAGAGCGCGATGTCCAGCGCATACCTGGACGCCTACCGCGAAGTGGCGCGTTTCGCGATTCCGGCATGAACGTGAAGCTCTTCTGCCACTCGCTGGTGTCCGACTGGAATCACGGTAACGCCCACTTCCTGCGCGGGGTGATGCGCGAGCTGCATCTTCGAGGACACGACATCGGAGTGCTCGAGCCCGCCGACAGCTGGAGCCGGAGCAACCTGCTGGCCGAGGTCGGTGTGCGGGCGGTTGACGGCTTCCACTCCGCGTTCCCCGAGCTGAGCAGCCGTACCTACGACCTGCAGACGCTTGACCTCGGGCGCGAGCTCGCCGACGCCGACCTGGTCCTCGTGCACGATTGGAACGAGCCGTGGGTGGTCGCCGCCATCGGCGCGCACCGACGCCGCCACGGCGGCTATGTGTTGCTGTTCTACGACGCGCACCATCGCGCCGCATCCGCGCCGACGCAGATCGATGCGTTCGACCTCTCCGGTTATGACGCCGTGCTGGTGTTCGGCGCGGCGATCCGTGACTTGTACCTCAAGTGCGGTTGGGCCCGGCGTGTCTACGTGTGGCATGAGGCAGCCGATACGCAGCTGTTCCGGCCCCGTCCCGATGTGGCCAGAACGTACGATCTGGTCTGGGTGGGGAACTGGGGTGACGGGGAACGCAGCGCGGAGCTGCGCGAGTTCCTGCTCGAGCCCGTGCGCCGGCTTGGCCTGACCGGCCATGTGTACGGGGTGCGGTATCCGGAGTCGGCCAAGCACGCGGTGCAGTCAGCGGGCCTCGCCTATGACGGGTGGCTTCCGAACTACGCGGTGCCGCGCGTGTTCGCCGAGCACCGCGTGACCCTGCACGTCCCGCGCCGGGCTTACGTGAAGCGAATCCCGGGCGTGCCGACGATCCGCGTGTTCGAGGCCCTCGCGTGCGGGAT
>JAFAZZ010000380.1 GCA_019239375.1 Solirubrobacterales bacterium
CGTTGTGGGCGCCGACGACCATGTAAAACGTCGCAAAGCGTCCACGCTGCCGGGGCTTTGTGAACATAAGCATTGACTCCATGCTTATTGTTCGCGTAATCGCGTTCTCGGGGGGCGGTTGCGACGTTTTACATGGCCTCAGCCGCGGCCTACGCATCGCGGCGCCGCATTCTCACGGCCTGGCCAGCTTGATGGGGCCAGTCCCCCATTGGCGAGGACGTCCTGGGGAGGCACGATCTCCTCGCCGGCCTCCCTGACAACGGAGAACAAGAAACCAGATGAACACCGCTCGCTGTTCGCACCGGGTCGCCATGGCGGCGTTGGCCATCCTCAACCGCGAGCGGCACGAATAACTGCGGGCACGTGTTCGAGGCGACGATCACCGGCTGGGCGGTGACACTGGCCCTCGTCGGCGGCCTGATCGCCTTCGACCTGTGGCACTCACGCCGGAACCCGCATGCCGTGGACCTGCGCGAGGCTGCGGGCTGGTCGGTCTTCTACCTCGTCGTCGCGCTGCTGTTCGGGGTGGCATTCGCCCTCGTCGCCGGGTGGGACCTCGGGGCGCAGTACTTCGCGGGCTACATCGTCGAGCGAAGCCTGTCGATCGACAACCTGTTCGTGTTCGTGATCATCATGAGCACGTTCGCGGTGCCCGCCGAGCACCAGGCCCGCCCGCTGATGATCGGAATCGCCGGCGCGCTGGCGCTCCGTGCCGTATCCATCGCGCTCGGCGCCGCCATGCTCGAGGCGTTCTCGTTCACCCACCTTCTTTTCGGCATGGCGCTGGCCGCCACCGCGGTGCAGCTGTTCCGACACCGTGACCAGGATCCCTCGCTCGAGGACAACGTGATCGTCGTAGCAGCACGACGACGCGGACTGCCGCCGGCGCTCCTCGCGCTGCTCGCCATCGCCACCACCGACATCGTGTTCGCGCTCGACTCGATCCCCGCCGTGTTCGGAGTAACTCCGCACCCCTACATCGTGTTCGCCGCCAACGCGTTTGCGCTGCTGGGACTCCGCGCGCTGTACTTCCTCGTCGCGGGACTGCTCGACCGCCTCGTCTACCTGTCGACCGGCCTCGCGGTCATCCTTGCCTTCATCGGCGCGAAGCTCGTGCTGCACTTCCTGCACCTGCACGATCACGGCGTACCCGAGATCTCGACGGGGACCTCGCTGGGCGTGATCGCGATCGTGCTCGCCTCCACGACGGCGGCCAGCCTGATCGAGGTGCACCGCCACCCGCGTCGTCGCGCGCACGCGGGCTCGCTGCGGGCGAGTCAGCCGCCGGAGCCCGTCCAGTAGGCTCAACCCGTGAACGCCGTGAACGCGCAGTGGCGGTTGGCCGCCCGTCCGCTCGGCCTGCCCAAGGACTCCGACTGGGAGTACGTCGAGGAGCCGGCGGCCGAGCCCGCGGACGGGCAGTTCCGGGTGGCGGTCGAGTACCTGTCGCTCGATCCTGCCATGCGCGGGTGGATGAACGAGGGGCGCTCCTACGTCCCGCCGGTGGGGATCGGCGAAGTGATGCGGGCGTTCGGACTCGGGCGCGTAACCGAGTCACGGCATCCAGATTTCTCGGTTGGCGAGCACGTGTCGGGCGTGTTCGGCGTGCAGCGCTACGTGATCTCGGACGGCCGCAACGTGAATCGGGTCGACACCTCGCTCGCGCCCGCGCCGGTGCATCTCGGGGCGCTCGGGATGACCGGGTTGACGGCCTACTTCGGGCTGCTCGACGTCGGGCGGCCCGAGCCGGGTCAGACCGTCGTTGTGTCGGGGGCAGCCGGCGCCGTGGGCAGCGTGGCCGGGCAAATCGCCCGGATCAAGGGCTGCCGCGCGGTCGGGATCGCGGGCGGCCCAGCCAAGTGCGCCTGGCTAGTCGAGGAGCTCGGCTTCGATGCCGCGATTGACTACAAGCGCGGCGATTTGCGCGCCGACCTGCGCCGACATGCGCCCGACGGGGTCGACGTGTACTTCGACAACGTCGGAGGCGGGACGCTCGACGAGGTGCTGCGCCGGCTCGCGCGCGGGGCCCGGGTGGTCATCTGCGGCGCGATCTCCCAATACAACGCTCGCGAGGCGCCGCGCGGACCGGCCAACTACATGCAGCTCCTGGTGGAGCGGGCGTCCATGACTGGCTTCCTCGTGTTCGATTACACCGACCGATACGGCGAGGCGATCGCCCAGCTCGCGGGGTGGCGGCGGGCCGGCGAGTTGCGCTCGCGCGAGGACGTCGTCCGCGGAGATCTCGAGGATTTCCCGGAGGTATTCCTCAGGTTGTTCCGCGGCGAGAACACCGGGAAGCTGATCCTCCAGCTGGACGAGCCCTCATGAACACCTCGCCGCCGCTCCAGAACGAGCTGCGGTTTTGGCCGGAGCTCGCCCGGCTGCTCACCGCTCCCGTGTTTTGGGGCCCCACCCGGGGGTCCGGCCGTCGCGCCGAGCGCCGGCCCGTGCTCCTGATTCCCGGCTTCATGGCCGGCGACGCGTCGCTCACGGTGCTTGCCGGCTGGCTGCGCCGGCGCGGCCACCGCGTGCGCACGAGCGGAATTCGGCTCAACGTCGGCTGTTCAGGGCGCGACCTCAGGCGGCTCGACGCGGTGCTCGAGGCGTTCGGTGAGCCCGTGGTGCTGATCGGCCAGAGTCGCGGCGGGACGCTCGCTCGCGCCCTGGCCGCGCGACGCCCCGACGCGGTGGCGGCGCTGGTGACGCTCGGCTCACCCGTGCTGGACCCGCTCGCTGTCTCACCGCACGTGCTTCGTACCGTCCGTTCGGTTGCCTTCCTCGGGGACCACGGGGTGCGGTGGCTGTTCTCGACCGAGTGCCGGGACGGGGAGTGTTGCTCTGAGTTCTGGGCGCTGCTGCGCCAGCCGCTGCCGCCCGGGGCGCGGGCGCTCGCTGTGTACTCGCGTAGCGACGCCATCGTCGACTGGCGCGCCTGCCTGGATCCGGACGCCGAATGGCTCGAGATCGACGGCAGCCACTGCGGCATGGCCGTCAACGCTGCCGTGTACCGCGAGCTCGAGCGTCTGCTCGGCGGCGTCGACGAACCGCCCCGCGCTGACGACCCGCCGCGGACCGAGGAGGCGTCGTGGAGCCGATGAGCGCGCAGGACGCGATGTTCCTGCACGTCGAGAACGACGTCACGCCGATGCACATCGGCGGCATGAGCATCTTCGCGGGCCCCCCGCCCGGCTTCGACGAGCTGCTCGAGATGGTCCGCGGGAAGCTGCCTCGCGTCCCTCGCTATCGCCAGAAGGTGCGGTTCGTGCCGCTCGGGATGAGTGAGCCGATGTGGGTCGATGATCCGTACTTCGACCTCGCCTACCACCTGCGGCACAGCGCTGTCCCCGCACCGGGCAGCGAGGCGCAGCTGCGGACGATGGCCGCGCGAGTGTTCTCCCAGCACCTGGACCGAGCCCGGCCGCTGTGGGAGATCTGGATGGTCGAAGGTCTCAAGGACGAGCGCTGGGCCCTGCTCTCCAAGGTTCACCACTGCATGGTCGATGGCGTCGCCGCCACCGACCTGATGTCGGTGATGTTCTCGGATGAGGATGGCTCGTCGCCCCCGCCGGCGTGGGATCCGCGAGCCGAGCCGTCGGACCTCGAGCTGCTCGTGCGCGGCGCCTCGCATCGCGTGCTTCATCCGGCCGAGCAGGCACGCGCCGCGATGCGAACCCGACCGGACCTGGTGCGCGGGACGTTGGGGGCGCTCCGCGCGATGGCGGCGGCAGCGCCGGGGTTACGTCCGTCGAGGTCTTCGCTCACCGGCGCCATCGGTCCCCACCGGGTGTGGAGCTGGGCTCGGGTCGGCCTCGGCGAGGTTAAGCAGGTCCGCGCGTCGCTCGGCGGCACGATCAACGACGTGGTCCTGACCATCGTGGCCGCCGGTTTCCGCGACCTGCTGACCGAGCGCGGCGACGAGATCGGGGCGCAGCGGGTGGTCCGGACGATGGTTCCGGTATCGGTGCGCCTTCCCGGCGAGCGCGGCGTGTACAACAACCGCGTCTCGGCGGTCGTCGCCCGGTTGCCGGTCGGGACTGACGACCCCGCGGCACGCCTGGGAGAGATCCGGGAGCAGATGGACGGGATCAAGTCCTCCCGTCAAGCCGTCGCCGGCGAGGTCCTGACCCAGCTCTCGGGCTTCGCGCCGCCGCTCCTGCTCGCGCTGGGCAGCCGAGTGGTGACGCGCTCCGCGCGCTTTAACCTCGACACCGCCACCACGAACGTTCCCGGTCCGCAGCAACCGGTTCATGCCCTCGGGCGCCGACTTGAGGCGTCCTACCCTTACGTTCCGATCGTCGGGACGATCCGGATCGTGGTGGCTATCTTCTCCTACGACGGGACGCTGTACTTCGGGGTGACCGGCGACCGCGATCACGCGCCCGACATCGAGACACTCAGCCGGGGGATCGAGGCCGGGCTGACGGCGCTCACTCGGCAAGCCGCGGCGATTCCGGCTTGATGCGAGGCTGGTTGCCGGTTTGGTCCCCGTCCGCGGCCCTGCGCGCGATCCGGGCTGTGGTGGTCGTCTGCGGCTTGTTCGCCTTCACCGATCAGGTCATCGGCAACCTGCAGATGGCGACGTTCGCGGCGTTCGGCGGCTTCGCCACGCTCGTCCTGGCGTCGTTCGGTGGGACCCGCCGCGACAAGCTCCTCGCCCATTTGGGCCTTGCCGTGGTCGGCAGTGTGCTGCTGACGATTGGCACCATGGTGAGTTCATCGAGCGTCCTCGCCGCGCTGGTCACGGTGCCGGTCAGCTTCGCGGTGTTCTTCGCCGGCGTGGCGGGTCCGAACGCCGCCTCGGGCGGCGGCGCCGCGTTGCTTGCCTACGTCCTTCCGGCCGCCTCGCCCGGGACCGTGTCGATGATCCCCGATCGCCTCGCCGGCTGGTGGCTGGCCTCGGTTTTCGGCACCGCGGCGGTTCTCGTCCTGTCGCCGCGGCCGGGCGACGACGCACTGCGCGGGGCCGCCTCCAAACTGGCCGGCGAGCTGGCCGGCGAGCTCGAGGCGGCGCTCGAGGGAAGCGCCACCGCCGATCGGCTTGCCGGCGTCATCGCCGCCAAGCAGGAGCTTCTGGCCAGCTTCACCGCGACGCCCTACCGGCCGACCGGTCTGGCCGCCGCTGACCAGGCCCTGGCCAACGCGGTGGAGCTGCTCGAGTGGTGCACCGCGCTCACCGCCGACGCGGTTCGGGAACGCGCCGATCTCCGCGGCGCCTCGCCGAGCGCCCGTCGGCTCCTGGCGGTCGCCGGTTCGGTCTTGGCCGACGTTTCGTCGCTGCTCGCCGGCGCCGATGTGCGGCCCGACGTTGAGCGGCTCGAGCGTTGCCGCGCCGAATCCGTGGCGGGTCTCGACCACCTGCAACCAGAGCCGAACGGCGGCTTCCGGCAGGCCGCGCAGGCCTCCTTCCACGCGCACGCGATCGCCGTGGCCGTGCTCGCCGTCACCGCCGAGACCCTGGTCGCCTCCCGGCTCGCCGACCCCGAGTGGATCGAGGTCTGGCGTCGGCGTTGGTACGCCGGGTCGAACGCCGCCGCCCGCACGGTGCGCCGTGTGTCCAGCGTGGCGACCGCCGCCCATGTCCACGCCAGCGTTCGCTCGGTGTGGTTCGTCAACAGCCTGCGCGGCGCGATCGCACTCGGCGTGGCCGTGGCGGTGGCCGACGTGGGAAGCGTGCAGCACGGGTTCTGGGTCGTACTCGGCACGCTCTCGGTGCTGCGCACGAACGCGGCCTCGACAGGCGCCACCGCGCTGCGGGCACTCGCCGGCACAGCGATCGGCTTCGTCGTTGGCGGCTTGCTCTTGCTGGTCATCGGTGGCGGGTCGGCTGCACTCTGGGCCGTTTTGCCGCTCGCCGTCTTCGTCGCCGGCTACGCCCCCGGGACCGCACCGTTCGCCGTGGGCCAGGCCGCGTTCACCGTCACCGTCGCCATTCTCTTCAATCTGCTCGCACCGGTCGGGTGGAAGGTCGGCGTGGTACGGATCGAGGACGTGGCGCTCGGCTGCGCGGTCAGCGTGCTCGTCGGGCTCCTGTTCTGGCCGCGCGGTGTGGCCGCGGTGGTCGGGGACGATCTGGCCGACGCCTTCCGCTCCGGCGCGGCGTATTTGAGACAGGCGGTCGAGTGGGCAGCCGGCTTGCGAGGCGCCGAGCCGGACGGCGCGATCGCGGCCGCCGTGGCGGGACAGCGGCTGGACGAGGCCCTGCGCGGCTTCCTGGCCGACCAGGGGAGCAAGAAGCTCGCCAAACAGGATCTGTGGCGGCTGGTCGGCGGGTCGCTGCGGCTACGGCTCACCGCGCACGCGGTGGCGCAACTGCCGGGTGATGCCGACGCCGTCGATGCCGCCCGCAAGCCCCTCGAGGATCGCGCGCTCACGCTGGCCACCTGGTACGAGCAGCTCGCCGCGCAGGTCGGACGACCTGACCACCGGCCGGTGGAACCGCTCCAGACGCTGAGCTTCGACAATCTCCACGCGGTCCGGGTCGGCTCCGGTGCCTATTACGGGATCTGGCTGTGCGAGCACCTGAATCACCTCGCCGAGCACCTCGGCGACCTCGTGGTCCCGGCCGCGCGCGTGGCTGAGCTGAGGCGTCAGCCGTGGTGGCGCTGACGCGGTG